>JANNFT010000273.1:0-5685 GCA_031380185.1 Pseudomonadota bacterium | reverse complement strand
CCCAATTCGAATTCGGCACTGGGAAACGGCGTGATGCTGCGATCCGCTGTCCAGTCGGCGGCCTGCGACGATTGTTTGAAATTCGCCTTGCCCAAGTCGGCGCTGGCGCCCACAGTGAGTTGATTTTTCCGCGCGCCAAGTTTGCGATCGAGCGTGAGTTGAACACTACCGCCGTAGCTATCTTGATCGATGACAGAGCGATCATTTAGCGCGGGGAAGTTGGTCGCGTCGACAGGTAACGATATGTCGAAACCATCCGCCTGGTTGCTGCTGGTGTTGGTGTTTTTGAATTTGCGAAAATAAACGTTGCCGCCCAGCAAGAGTTCTTCGGTAAAAAAATGGCTGCCCTTAGCGTTGAGAAACGTCATTTTGTTTTCGTTGGTATCCGGAAAAGTGTAGGCCTGCTTGAAATTTTCGCTGATGAAGGATTTCGGCAGCGACTGCATGCCCTCTAAACGGTTGTCGGCGGCGGTGAGGCTAAGATCAAAATCGGTCTTGTCATCCTGCCAGCCTACTTTGGCGAAAAACTGTTTCACTTCGCTCGGATTATGATCGCCCCAGCCTTTCTCATCGAAAAAATTTCCGGTCAAAAAATAATCGATATTCTTGCCGTTGTTGCCGCCCAACTCAAATTGCACCTGTTTGCGTTGAAACGATCCGAACAGCGCTTCGATTGCGGCGCCGGGATATTGGAATCCGCTTTTGGTATAGACCGACAACGCGCCGCCGAGCGTATTCAATCCGAACACCGGATTGGAGCCGGGAATCACCTGAATGCTGGAAATAGCCGATTGCGGAATCAGGTCCCAGTTCACTGCATCGCCGAACGGCTCATTGATACGCACGCCATCTTGAAACACCGACAAACCTTGCGGCGTTCCGAGCAACGGCGACGCCGTGAAGCCACGAAAATTCACATCAACTTGAAAGGGATTACCTTGGGCGGCGTTCACCGTCACGCTGGTTGGATTCTGCTCCAAGTATTCCGACACATCGGTGTGTTTTTGTTTGGCGAAATCCTTGCTGGTGAACACTTGCACGTTGGCCGGCACGTCTTTCACGGGTGTGCCGATGCCCGGTAACGGCGTGGTTCCGATCACTTCAACGGTCGGTAACTCGAGCACCTCGGCGCGATTATCCGGCGCGTCGGTAGCCATCAGATTCGTCACAGGAAACATCGTTGCAATGGCCAGTGTGACGGCGCGCTGGACCGGCGGGCGCTTAAGTGAAAACATTATTAACTCCTCTTTTTAAGTTTTAAATTGCATTTTCATTCGACTTAACGTTCCCGGCGAATGGTTTACTTCAGCCAGGATTGGTTCATTTGAACCACCACCTTTTTCACAGGGATGCGCGAATTTTTGCGGCACGGGTTTGATCTTGTTTCGAAGTAAGCGCGATATCCTGTTGCCCTTCCTCAAAAAAAGCCGGGCAAAAAGCCCGGCTTGGAGTGGAGGCGTCACAATTGGCTCAATGCCGCAAAATGCGACGCTAAACTAAAAGCAATTTCTGTTCCGGCAAAGCCTATTCTCCGGGCGCCAGTTCGTATTTCTCCATCCGATAACGCAGGGTCATCCGGCTTACGCCGAGGCGTCGCGCTGCTTCGGATACATTATTTTGTGTCGCGTTCAAAGCCGCCACGATCAACATTTTCTCCGCTGCTTCGAGGGTTAAGCCGTCCAGCGCCGGCGGCGCCGACAGTTGCGCTATTTTATCAGGAGTCGCCAGGCCCAAATCGGCGCGGGTAATCTCCGCACTTTGACTTAACAATAACGCCCGTTCGACTTGATGCTTCAACTCGCGGACATTGCCGGGCCAATGATAGCGTTGCAAGGCCGCCAGGGCATCGACGTCAAATGATTTATCGGGCAAGCCGTATCGGCGTCCGGTTTGCCGCAAAAAATGCTGCGCCAACATCACGACATCTCGGCCTCGATCGCGCAGCGGCGGTAACACCAAGGTCACGACATTCAAACGGTAATACAAATCGCTGCGGAACGTTCCGGCCGCAATCATTTCCGGCAGATTGCGATTGGTGCCGGCAACAAACTGCGCGGCAACGTTCGATTCCTTGGTTGCGCCGAGCCTTCGGGTCTTGCGCCGCTCAATCACGTTTAACAATTTCGCTTGCAGTTCCGACGGCAATTCACCGATCTCGTCGAGGAACAACGTGCCGTCTTCCGCCGCCTCGATCAGCCCGGTGCGCGCGATGCCGGCGCCGGTGTAGGCGCCCTTCTCATGCCCGAATAATTCTGCTTCGATCAAATCCTTCGGCAGCGAGGCGCAATCGATTTGCACGAAAGGCCGATCGCGTAATTTACTGGACGCATGAAGTAGCCGCGCCGCAACGTCTTTGCCGGTTCCGGTTTCGCCGAGGATTAATATCGTCGGCGGCGGTCCTGCAGAATTTTCCGAGAGGCTGGCCAGACGACCAATCTGGGTGCGCACCTTGCCGATGGCATCGCTGCCACCCAGCATCTGCGCGCCTTCCAGGGCATGGCTATCACGCTCACGCGAATAATCGAGTTGATGCTTTAGGCGCACATTGTGCAACGCTTGATCGACCGCTAATTGCAATTCATCGAGATCGATCGGCTTACGCAAATAGTCGAGCGCGCCCTGCTTCATCGCTTGCACCGCATCGCCTATTTCGCCGAAGGCAGTTAACACGATGGTCGGCAAACGCTCATTTCCATTCGAAGAATATTCAGCGAGGAAATCCAAACCATTACCGTCGGGAAGACGCAAATCAAGTAACACCAAATCAGGACGCTCAGCACGCACCATTGCTCGCGCGCTGGCCAGATCACCCGCGACCACGCAACGATGGCCGGCGCGCTCGAGGCGCTTTTTGGTGGCGCGCGCGAACAACGCCTCATCCTCAATAACTAGAATATGCGCCGACTCGCTAACGGCCGCGGCGAACTTGCTGGAATCTTGTTCGTGGCTACTCGTTTGCATCTTTTAAATTCTCTCCTGAATGACGTTTTGGCAAAACAACAATCACCTCGGCGCCGTTCGGCTCGCACGATTTATACTGGATTGTGCCGCCATGTTCTTCGACCACGCGTAACGCAAACGGAATGCCAAGCCCGGTTCCGTAACGCTTGGTCGTCGGTCCGGGCGCCAGGCCCGAAGTCGAAGGAATGAACGGCATGCCGGAGCCCTCGTCCGAAATGTGAATGTTAACGCGTTCGTCGCTAGCGGACACGCGCAGGGTCAAGCGGCCGCGCGGCGGCGACGCTTCGATTGCGTTGACCAGCAATCCCTGTAGCGCCTGTTCCATGAGTTCGACATCGAGCCAAACGGTTTTCGAATCGGCAACGCGATCGACCACAACCTCTAACTGCTTTTTCTCATAGCGAAGTCGGCAAAGTTCCAACACATTATCGATCAATTTCTGCAGCACAACTTCCGAAATCTGTGGTTTCATCGGATGCAGATAAGATAGCAAACTACGGGTCCAGCGCTCCAGGCGATCCGTCGTGCTGATAATTCCGGCGATCTCTTCTTTGGTCTCGTCGCTGAGCGCCGGATCGCTGATCTCCTGCGCCGTGGCGCGAATCGCCGCAATCGGATTGCGAATATTGTGCGCCAACATCGGCACCAGCGAGCCTAGCGTCGCCTGCTTCTGCGCGCGTAATAACAATTGCCTGCTCTGGGCAAGATCACTCGCCATGCTGTTCACTTTTTCCGCCAATGAGCGCAACTCGCGCGGACCTCGGAGCGGCACACGTTCGTCCAAACGCCCAGCGCTGATCTTTGCCGTCGCGGCCTCCAACGCTGCTAACGGCGCCACCACCGCGCGCTGCAGAAAAAATCGCGAGAAGATTAACAATCCGAGCGCGAGAAAAAAGGGCAACGCGAGAAGCAATGGCGCCAACTGATTCAGGTTTGCCAAACGCCGGTCTAATTCCGCCTGTTGCAATTGCAGAAATGCTTCGATTTTTTTGATCGACTCTTCATGGTTATGGATGCCGTTTAATTCCAGTTCCGTATTTAACACGTGCTGTTTCTCCTTCATCGGCATATCCGGATACGCACCCAAAATGCTACTGCCGACATCGCGCATGCGTTGATAACTCTTGCGCAGTCCATTGATCGCAGCGCGCTCCTGCGTTCCGCGCGCGATATGGTCGAGACGATTGAGGTGAATCTGAATGCGTTGCTCGTATTCGTGGTATTGCTTGATCGCTTCACCGTCCGCCAAAAAAATGGCGTCGAAGACTTCTTTGAGCTGCAGATAAAGGCTACCGCGCATCTCCTGCACTTGCTGCATCATGGAATTTAAGCGCAACGTTTCCTTCGACGACTGATGCCAAAAATACAGCGCGTAACCACCCAAGCCACCGGCGATGGTAACCAGCGCCAAAAAGCCGATGGCGTAAATCAACAGATACTGCTTGAGGGATCTGGCTTGGGACATTGGCAACTATTCATGAAAATCTGGCGCTATTGTAGCGCCATGAGTACGCGAGATTCGGGCGAGCCGGTGAATGGTTTGTGGGGACATGCGACAAATCAATGTTGTGATGGGGTTCGTGTCTCACCCGCAATCTACGCGTCGGTGATTGCATCGCCACGAGCCGCGCCCTGATTGCCTTCCAGCAAAGCATGCCTGAAACGCCAGCATCCATGCGCTCCTTCCGTACAGGCGTAGGGTGCGCACCGCGCACGCGGGCTGATACGCCTACGCACTTGCGATGCTGTGGGCGTGCGCGCTGCGCACCCTACTCAACTATCCCCTCATGGATTTCCACCTGCTCGGGAATGACGGGGTGGCCTCGGGCTACAAGAGAAAAAGTCGTCGGGCCCTCGCTTTAACGGAAAGCAAATAGAACGCCTGTGCCGCGAAGATTGATTTAGAACTTCACCATCACATGTCGCGCAACGGTGTAGTCCTCCAACGCATACATGGAAAGATCTTTGCCGTAGCCGCTGGATTTCATGCCGCCGTGGGGCATTTCGCTGACGAGCATGAAATGGGTGTTTATCCAGGTGCAGCCGTATTCGAGTTTCTTTGCCACTTTCATTGCTTTGCCGACGTCTTGCGTCCACACCGATGACGACAGGCCGTAGTCGGAATCGTTCGCCCACGTGATCGCTTCATCGGCGTCATTAAAACGCGTGATCGATACCACCGGACCGAACACTTCTTTGCGCACGATCTCATCCTCCTGGCGCGCGCCGGCAATGACCGTCGGCTCGTAGAAAAATCCGCTTCCGGCACGGACGTTGCCGCCGGCCGTAATTTCGATATGGCCCACTTCCCTTGCGCGATCAACAAAGCTCGCGACGCGATCCCGTTGCCGCGCGCTGATGAGTGGGCCGATTTCGACATCGGGCTCGTCTTGCAAACCGACCTTGATGGATTTCACCGCGCTGGAAAGATCGGCGACTAAGTTGTCGTAAATTTTTGCGCCGGCGTATAAACGACAGGCTGCGGTGCAATCCTGTCCGGCGTTGTAGTAGCCGAAGGTGCGAATGCCCTCGACCACCGCTGCCAGATCGGCGTCATCGAACACAATCACCGGCGCTTTGCCGCCGAGTTCGAGATGGGTGCGTTTCAATGTTGCGGAAGCCGCGTTCAATATCTTCCGCCCGGTTGCAATATCGCCGGTGATCGATACCATGCGTACGCCGGGGTGTTCGACCAACGGCTGGCCGACCGTTGGCCCGCGGCCA
>JANNFT010000257.1:0-7109 GCA_031380185.1 Pseudomonadota bacterium | reverse complement strand
GACTACAGCTATCCGCAATATCTCGCCGACATGAACGCGCTAATCGCGCGACTCAATGTGCCAAGCGTGCATTGGGTCGGCACGTCGATGGGCGGCTTGATCGGCATGATGCTCGCCGGACAGCCGAATACGCCGATTCAGCGCTTGGTCATGAATGATGTCGGACCGTTCATTCCGAAAGCATCGCTGGAGCGACTCGGGCAATATGTTGGCCGCGCGCCAACCATGGAAAGTTTGGATGATGTCGAACAATATTTGCGTGTGGTGATGGCGCCGTTCGGAAAATTAGCCGATGCTCAGTGGTCCCATATGGCGCAGCACAGCGCAAAACAATCGGCGAACGGAAAATTTGTGCTGCACTACGACCCTGCCATTGCCGACGTCTTCAAAGGCGCGGCGATGCAAGACGTAAATCTGTGGATGTTTTGGCAAGGCGTTACGTGCCCGGTGATGGTAATTCGCGGCGCCGAGTCTGATTTATTGCTCGCTGAAACCGTTACGCAAATGAAAGCCGGGCGAAGCAACGTGACATCGATTGAAATAGCGAATACCGGCCACGCACCGGCGTTGATGGATGATGTGCAGATTTCCGCCGTGCGTAATTTTCTAATCGGACCATGAAGCCTTATTAAGTAACTCCCTCCACTTCGAGGGAAGGGCAGGGGTGGGAATGGGTTTCCGTTTTCGGTGCGATTCGAAAATTTGATGGAAAAGAACGACAATCACAAAGGATTTGATAATGACGCAAAAGTTAGGCCGTTATCCACTAGCAGAATTAAAGGACGTCCCCGAAGACATTCGCGAACAAATTCTCAAAGTTCAAGAGAAAACCGGATTTATTCCGAACGTGTTCGCCGCGCTGGCGCGCCGGCCTGCAGAATTCCGCGCATTCTTTGCTTATTACGATGCGCTGATGTTAAAAGAGAACGCGCTGTCAAAAGCGGAGAAAGAAATGATCGTCGTCGCGACCAGTGGCGCGAATAATTGCGTGTACTGTGTAGTGTCGCATAGCGCAATGCTACGTATTTATTCCAAGCAGCCATTGCTCGCCGATCAAATTGCCGTGAATTATCGCAAGGCGGATCTGCCGCCGCGGCAACACGCGATGCTGGATTTTGCGATGAAGGTGGCGACGGAATCGCAAAAAATTTCCGACGATGATTTCGTTGCGCTGAAAAGTCATGGCTTCAACGACGAAGACGTGTGGGACATCGGCGCTATCGCGGCGTTCTTTGCGTTGTCTAATCGTATGGCGAATATGACGGGCATGATGCCGAATGCGGAATTTTATTCGATGGGCCGATAAGGAATCGGGCTGTAAGAAAGTACCAGAGCGGCGTTCCAGGCATGCATTGCCGGAAGGCAGGCAGAATAAGGGTCGTGGCGATGCTCTATTATAATATCGCTTTGATCGATACATTCACTCGGAGGATTTAATAATGAGATTGAAAGACCAAGTCGCGATCGTCACCGGCGCTGCAAGCGGTTTCGGCGCGGAAATTTCGCGCCGCTATGTCGCGGAAGGCGCGAAGGTCGCGGTTGCGGACATGAACGAAGAGGGCGCCAAGAAAGTTGCCGCCGCGCTTGGCGCGAATGCTTTTTCGATTAAGTGCGACGTGACCAAACGCGCCGATATAGAAGCGCTCGTCGCGGCGACGATCAAGAATTTCGGCACGCTGGACATCGTTGTGAACAATGCTGGCTATTCGCACAAAAATCAACCGTTGCTCGAAACCGATGAAGCGACATTCGACCGCGTGCTCGACGTTAACGTTAAATCGATTTACCTAATGACGATGGCGACGGTGCCGATCCTGCGCGCAAAGAAACGCGGCTGCATCATCAACATCGGCTCGGTTTCGGGTCTGCGCCCGCGTCCCGGTTTAGTTTGGTACAGCGCCTCGAAGGCAGCGGCGAACGTGTTGTCCAAAGCCATGGCCGCAGAGTTAGGGCCGGACAATATTCGGGTCAACGCAGTGTGTCCGGTGATGTCGCCAACCGGAATGTTTCAGTTATTTTCCGGCCTGCCGGATACGCCTGAGAATCAAAAAAAATTCCTTGGCAATATTCCGCTCGGCCGTTTAGCAACGCCGGCGGATATCGCGAAAGCCTGTGTGTACTTGGCTTCCGATGATGCTGACTTTATCACCGGCGTCGAATTTCCCGTTGACGGCGGGCGCTCGATTTAATCCAGGTAAAAATACATGAGCAACGACGTTGCGCTAATCGTAGGGGTTGGTAAGGGTTTGAGCGCGGCAATCGCGCGGCTTTGCGCACGCGAGGGCATGCAAGTTGCGCTCGCGGCGCGCGATCTTGCGAAGCTTCAACCATTGGTCGACGAAACCAAAGCACGCGCGTTCTCTTGCGATGCCAGCCAACCGGGCGACGTGGCCAATTTGTTCGAGGAAGTCACACGCGAATTGGGCGTACCGAATTTGGTGGTGTTCAACGCTGGAATTCGCGGGCGCGGACTGATTGCCGAACTCGATGTTGAGGCCGTTAAAAATGCTTGGTTGGTCGGCGGCTACGGTGGATTTTTGGTTGGACAACAAGCCGCGCAGAGGATGTTGCCACGCGGCAGCGGAACGATTATTTTCACCGGCGCGACCGCGAGCGTGAAAGGCTATGCCGAGTCCGCGCCGTTTGCGATGACCAAGTTCAGTCTGCGCGGCCTCGCGCAAAGTATGGCGCGGGAACTTTCGCCAAAGGGCATTCACGTCGCCCACGTGGTGATCGATGGCGGCATCGCGTCGAGCTACGCTAAGGACGAAGCCGATCGCGCGACGGACCGCTGGCTCAATCCCGATGCCATTGCTGAAACGTATTTGCAACTGCATCGCCAAAACCGCAGTTCCTGGACGTGGGAAATTGAACTACGGCCCTGGTTAGAAAAATTCTAGTCAGCTAACAACAGCTAGGTTTTTCTTTGCAGCGCATGATAGCGATGTAGTTTGCGCGCATCTGCCGGCGGACTCAGCCCGAAGCATCGCGTGGCAATGCCCATGCGATCGAGTGCGGTGGTCAGCGTGGATTACTTGCCGATAATACCCGCCAGCGCATCGGCGCCGGCTTTGGCAACTTGACCGTCTTCCGTGGATTTCACACCGGATACGCCGATTGCGCCGATGATTTTGCCATCGTGCATGATCGGCACGCCGCCTTCCAGCGGCAGTGCGCCTTTCAGGGCAATAATGGCATTTCGTCCGCCGGCGATGGCGTCTTCGAATACTTTGGTTGGACGCTTGAATGCTGCGGAAGTTTGCGCTTTTTGGATCGCTATGTCGACGCTGCCGTACTGCGTGTTGTCGATTTTTGCGAGGTGAATTAAGTGGCCGCCGTCGTCGACAATGGCGATGGCGACAGTCCATTTATTTTTTGCGGCTTCGGCTTCGGCTGCCGCGGAAATTTGTTTAGCGACTTCGAGCGTAAGGCCGAGTCGGGTGGCAAGTTCAGCGGCGAAGTTTGCTGTTGTGGCGAGACTCAGTGCGGCGGTGATCAGAGCAATTTTAAGTTTCATAACGTTTCTCCTCGGAAGATTTTTGTTAAGAATGAATCGTGACTACAGTTTCCATTGCGTCGGGCGTTTTTGCATGAAGGCATCGACGCCTTCCGCCGCCTCGGGCATCATGAAGTTGCGCGCCATGATACCGCTGGCGTAGGTGTAGGCGTCAGACATGCCCATTTCAAGCTGCTCGTAGAACATTTTCTTGCCTAGCGCCAATATCGACGCGGGTTTGGCAATGATGACCTGAATCATTTTGGCGAGTTCGTGGTCCAAGCGCTCCGGCGCGACGACGCGATTGACCAAACCGTATTCCTTCGCGGTTTTGGCGTCAATAAACTCACCGGTGAGCAACATTTCCATTGCCTCCTTGCGCGCGACATTGCGCGACAACGCAACGCTTGGCGTCGAACAAAACAAACCGACATTAATGCCCGACGTGGCAAAGGTGGCCTTACTCGAAGCGATTGCAAGATCGCACTGGGCGACCAACTGGCAGCCCGCTGCGGTTGCGAGGCCATGCACGCGCGCGATTACCGGTTGCGGCAGCGCGGCAATGCTGCGCATCACACGGCTGCACTGATCGAATAATGCGCGCGTTGAGGCTTCATTATATTGGCTGCGCATTTCTTTGAGGTCATGACCGGCGCAAAAAGCCGATCCGGCGCCGGCGATCACAACGACCCGGACCGCTGGGTCCCGAGAAATCGCATCTAGATTGTTTTGCAGCGCCGTCAACACCACGTTCGACAACGCGTTATAGTGCCTCGGCCGATTCAGGGTAAGAGTGGTCACGCCATTTCGATCGTCCCACAAGATTAGCGGTTCAGACGCGGCAACGTTGTTCGGAGCGATTGGCTGATTCATGATAGTGTCATTAAAAAGGACAGATGGTTGAGGATTCGTGCGCTTATATCGATTTTGCATGCAGTATACCTTCCACCTGCTTGGGATTTACGCTATTCTTACGCGTTTTGCACGGGCAACTGCCCGCAATTCCTTTTTGAAACGGATCAATGAGTTTGGATTTTATACTCGAAACCCGCAACCTTACCAAAGAGTTTAAGGGATTTGTCGCAGTCAGCGATGTGAACTTGCGCGTCAAGCGCGGCGCCATTCACGCGCTGATCGGCCCCAATGGCGCCGGTAAGACGACAGTGTTTAATCTGCTGACGAAGTTCCTGAGCCCAACCAGCGGCTCGATCCACTATAACGGCCACGACATCACGGCGGAAAAGCCAGCGCAAGTCGCGCGCAAAGGCATGGTGCGATCATTTCAAATTTCCGCGGTGTTTCCGCATTTGAGCGTGTTGGAAAACGTGCGCATTGCCTTGCAGCGGAAGCTGACCAATAGTTTTCATTTTTGGAAGTCGGAAAAATCCCTTGAATCGCTGCACGGCCGCGCCCACGAATTGCTGAAAGAAGTCGATCTCGATTCGTTCGCCGCGAGCGTCACCGCGGAATTGTCCTACGGTCGTAAACGCGCATTGGAAATCGCGACAACATTAGCGTTAGAACCGGAGTTGATGCTGCTCGATGAGCCGACGCAAGGCATGGGCCACGAAGATATCAGCCGTGTCACGGATCTGATCAAGCGTGTGTCGACGAATCGAACTATTTTGATGGTCGAGCACAATTTAAGTGTCGTGGAAAATTTGTCGGACACGATTACCGTGCTGCAGCGCGGGTCGGTGTTAGCAGAAGGGCCGTATCAAGCCGTATCGCAGAATCCGCAAGTGCTCGAGGCCTATGTTGGAGTGATCGATGAGTGAGGTGCTGCTCGATGTGCGTGATTTGCACGCATTTTACGGCGAGTCGCACATTCTGCACGGAGTGAACTTCAGCGTCAAAAAAGGCGAGGTCGTGACCTTACTGGGACGAAACGGCGCTGGACGCACGACGACGCTGAAATCGATTTTGGGGTTGGTTGGTCGCCGTGCCGGAACGATTACAGTAAAGGGCAGCAACGTTATCAATTGGGCGACGCACAAGATCGCCGGTCTGGGCATCGGCTATTGTCCGGAGGAGCGCGGCATTTATTCCAGCCTAAGCTGCGAAGAGAATTTGCTGCTGCCGCCGAAGGTGCGCGACGGTGGCATGAGCGTCGAGGAAATCTACGGCATGTTTCCGAACCTACAGGAACGCCGCGGCAGCCAAGGTACACGGCTTTCCGGCGGCGAGCAGCAGATGTTGGCGGTGGCGAGAATTCTGCGCACCGGTTCCGAATTGTTGTTGCTCGACGAAATTACCGAAGGCTTGGCGCCGGTTATCGTCAAGGAATTGGGCCGCATGATCACGACTTTAAAAAATAGAGGTTTTACCATTGTGATGGTCGAACAGAATTTTCGCTTTGCGGCGCCGCTGGCCGATCGCCACTATGTGATGGAGCACGGCAAAATTGTTGAGATGATCAACAAAGACGAGTTGCTGGCAAAGACCGAAATGCTGCATGAATATTTGGGTGTATAGAAAGTTTGTTGCAATTTTCCGGAGATAGAAGCATGAAAAAAAATTGGGTCGCTGCTTTGATTGTTGGGCTGGCGAGCGCGGGCGCGTTCGCGCAAGCTAAGTTGTCGGACGATGTGGTGAAGATTGGTATTCTCACCGACATGTCGGGGCTGTATTCCGATGTTGGTGGGGAAGGGGCTGTCATCGCGGCAAAAATGGCGATCGAAGACGCCGGTGGCAAGGTCTTGGGTAAACCCATCGAAATGATCAGCGCCGATCATCAGAACAAAGCCGATATCGCTGCTAATAAAGCCCGCGAGTGGTACGACACGCAGAAAGTCGACATGATCGCTGAGTTGCTGAATTCGGCCGTGGGCCTCGCTGTCCAGGAAGTCGGCAAACAGAAAAAACGCATTACCATGAATTCCGGCGCCGCTGCGTCGCGCTTGACCGGCGCCGATTGCTCACCCTTCGGTGTGCATTGGACCTACGACACCTACGCGCTATCGAATGGTACGGGCAAGGCGATCGTGAAGCAGGGTGGCGATACTTGGTTTTTTCTGACCGCTGACTACGCGTTTGGTAAGAACCTGGAAAAAGATACGACAATCGTGGTCAGAGCCAATGGCGGGAAGGTACTCGGTTCCGTGTTGCATCCATTGTCATCGGCGGATTTCTCCGGTTATTTGTTGCAAGCCCAAGCATCGAAAGCAAAGGTCATCGGCTTGGCTAACGCCGGTGGCGATACCATCAATTCGGTCAAACAAGCTAACGAGTTCGGTATCACAAAGGGCGGTCAGCAACTCGCTGGGCTACTCGTTTTTGACACAGATATCGAAAGCATTGGCCTGCCAATCGCTCAGGGCATGTATCTGACGACCGGATTTTACTGGGACATGAATGACGATACCCGCAAGTGGTCAAAGCGTTTTGGCGAACGTCACAAAGGCAAGA
Source organism: Pseudomonadota bacterium (assembly GCA_031380185.1). Lineage (GTDB taxonomy): Bacteria > Pseudomonadota > Gammaproteobacteria > Burkholderiales > JALYOK01 > JALYOK01. The sequence continues at coordinate 205 of JANNFT010000257.1, read as the reverse complement.
TGCCGACGATGGTGCAAGCGGGTGTGTATTCGCAGGTGAGCCATTATTTGAAAGCCGTCGCCGCGGCCGGAACCGACGATGCCGATGCGGTCATGAAGAAAATGCGCGAAACGCCGATTAACGATTTCTTTGCTAAGAACGGTGTGCTGCGCGAAGACGGTCGCATGGTGCATGACATGTATCTCGCCCAGGTGAAGAAGCCGAG
>JANNFT010000222.1:0-2407 GCA_031380185.1 Pseudomonadota bacterium | reverse complement strand
GTGGCGCTAGGCTGGCCTAAAACTCGTGACCGTGCAGGCGTCGTGAGTAACTGATTCTAAAAAAATTCCCGGTATCGATTCCCCTACGAACCAAGCAGGCGTAGGGTGCGCCCCGCGCACGCAGACAGATTATCCGCACGCGAGGGGCGGTGTCAAACAAGGGATGTTGTCAGGACTTGCAACCCAGCATTGTCATAGATGCATGAATACTATTTTGATCGGTGCAATTAAAGATTGCACCCTACATTTTTTGATCGCGCCACGGGGCATATCCTACTTAGCTCCACGGATGGCATTCTTGAAGCAGCAGGCGTAGGGTGCGCAATGTGCACGCGGACTGATTTTGCGCATTGGTTGACCAACAAGCCGCGTGCGCGGTGCGCACCCTACCGATGCCACGCGCCGCTTTCTGCCGGGGTAGCCCTAGGCTAGCCACTGGCCTTGGGCCAGCCCCTGGATATTGCCGCTCAGGCCATCGTGTTTGATGTTTTTGCAACGCGTGAACAAAGACGAAGCTGAACCATGAAAACCACACCACGCCAATCCGCACCGCTCGTCGCACGTCATACCGTCGTCGACCGACGCGGGATTGCCGCGCTCATGTCGATTTTGCTCGTCGCGTTTTTGATCAGCAAACGTATCCGGCGTATAGGAGCCAATTTGTTTGAAAGCGGTATGTGAGATCAAATCGAAGCGTTCATAAATAACGCGATCGCGAATTTTCGCCGGTGCTAAAACGGCTGGCAATGCTAACTACCGGCCAATTTTTTTGCTTGCGCCAACTGCTCGGGCGTCATTTTTTCAGTTAGCTTTTTGCGCCAGAGCGCGGCGTAATCGATGCCGTCGGCGATCCCTTCGCTTATCCAGACATACGCTTGTACAGTGTCTCGGTGTGCGCCCGATCCTAGTTGTATGTATACCATCTTGAGCAGTCGCTCGCCGTTCTTGTCGCCTGTGGACGCGAGTTTGCGCGACAAGCTAAAGGCCTCGGTGAAATCTCCCGACATGCGGGCATTGTCGTAGGCATTTCGCCCTTGGGTGTAGATCGCCATTCGCTCGTCTTTCTCCGCCTTACAAACAGCTTCATCGTCGGACATGCATGCCGTTTCGGCGGCGGCAGAACGGATTCCGTTTGTTAGGGTCGCCACGGCAAGTGCCGAACAAAGGGCAAAACCGGCAAACTTGGACATCATCTTGTGTTCTCCTTACTTCGTCGCAGCGGCGCTATCGCCGAGGAATTTTCCGGCTTTCGCGCTATCGTAATAAAAACTCACGGCGTCAAACTTGCCGCTTGAAGCCAAATCGTAAATGCCAACCATCTCTAATTTCAGCGCTGTGCCGGAAAGCTTGTGGACGGCATCCCATACGAAAACCACAGCGGCGGAACGTCCGCTAACCAGTATTTTTTTGGTAACGTACTTAGCTTGAAAATGCTTAAATTCCCAAGCGAAATAATCTGCGAAATCTTTTTTTCCCTGTTGGTCTGACACGGGGCTATGGCGAGTCACATTATCGGTGAAATATTTCATCCAACCCGATGAATCACCCGCTTCCATGGCCAGGTTATATTCGTCGATCGCTTGAACTAAGATGTGCTCCACCTGCATTTCAACAGCGCCGGCTGCAAACAGCGGCCGCGCTGAAATCGCGCAGAGGCAAAGAACCGCAGCGCAAAGGTAGCGAATCGTTGCGGTAAGTTTATTCAAGGGACTACTCCTGTTCATTTCGTGTATTGGATTATTCAGTAGTTCACAACGTAACGTCAAGTTGACGCAAGAATGCATACATCGCATCAATCGATGTTGCGGATCGTCCTTGGGCTTGTGGCTGCGATCGTTCATTTTTCACAGTTCGTGGGGTACAATCCATCGGCATGCGTCATCTATTTGGATCGATCTAAGCCCTTTATCACTCGCAACGCGGCAACCGAACGAAATAAGATAGGACAATTCAGAATAATGAGAAATAGTTCGTTCACCGTTCGACTGGCCGCCACCCACTATCAACGGCACGAAGTGGGCGCGCTGCTCGACAAGATGTACACTCGGCGCGGTTATCAATCGGGTGGCATGGCATCAACGCATCCGCACCGCGTGACGTTAGTGGCATCGGCCGACGATAACACCCTCGCGACCATTACTGTCGGCTTCGATAGTCGGGCCGGCCTGCTCGCGGACGAGCTTTACAAGAATGAGATCGATATATTCCGCCGCCGCGGAAAGCGGCTGTGTGAATTCATCAAACTTGCTCTTGACGGCGGCGTGAAGTCGAAGCAAGTGTTGGCCGCGATCTTCCATATTTCCCATATCTATGCGCGCGACGTAACCCATCACACCGATTTACTGATCGAGGTCAACCCGCGTCACGTCGCGTTTTACCAGCGCATGTTGGGGTTCGTGCAATTGGG
>JANNFT010000221.1:0-7709 GCA_031380185.1 Pseudomonadota bacterium | reverse complement strand
TTCATGTTGGAAGCCGCTGAAAACTTCCCGTACGACGTGCCGAACTGGCATCTGTCGTCGGTGATGGTCGACACCGGTCAGCGCGTCGGTTACTGGCGTGCCGTATCGAACAACCTGAACGCGTTCGCCCAAGAAGTCATGTTGGACGAGATGGCCGGCGCTGCGGGCATGGATCCGATCGCGTATCGCCGCATCCTATTGCGCGACAAGCCGCTGTATCTGGGCGTGATCGACTTGGCGGCGGATCGTGCCGGTTGGGGCAAACCATTGGCCGCCGGTCACTTCCATGGCGTGGCAGTGATCGAGTGCTACGAGACCTACGGTTGCTTGATTTCGGAAATCGAAGTCAAGTCCGACGGTAAGATCAAAATACACAAGATGACCTACGCGGTGGACGCCGGTATTTTGATCAACCCCAATATCGCTCACCAGCAGATTCATTCCGGCGTGTTAAGCGGGATGCAGAATGCCTTCAGCGAAATCACCATCAAGGACGGCGTGGTTCAACAAACCAACTTCCATCAATACTATCTCCCGCGCATGGCCGAAGTTCCGCCTATCGACATTCACTTTGTCGCTAGCAACCGGAATCCGGGCGGCTTGGGCGAAGTGGGTGTGCCGTTGGTATCGCCTTCCATCTCCAACGCTGTCTTCGCCGCCACCGGCAAGCGCGTACGCAAGATGCCGTTCAAACCCGGTATCACCGCGTAAGGAAGTAAAGATGCACAGCGTCGATTTGGAAGTTCTGCGTCAAACCGTCTCTTGGCTTGATCAAGGACTTCCGGTCACGCTCGTTACTGTTGTAAAAACATTCGGCTCATCGCCCCGGCCACCCGGGGCGATGTTGGCCGTATGTTCCGATGGCCGTTTAGCCGGTTCTGTTTCCGGCGGCTGTATTGAAGATGATTTGATCGATCGCTTACGTCGTGGTGAAGGTGTAAAATCCACGCCGGAACTGGTTACTTATGGTGTTTCGTCCGACGAGGCGCGCCGTTTCGGCCTGCCCTGCGGTGGAACCCTGCAACTCGTGCTGGAGCCTTTGTGCAAAGCGTCGCAAGGGAGCAGGAGTTGGAGCGAAGTTGTTGCAAAGATTGAAAAGCGCGAAGTGGTCGCGCGCAAGTTAGACGTCGCAAGCGGCAATTCGGAGTTGGTCGACGCAAAATTCACGCAAGATTTGGAATTTGACGACAAGACGCTAACTACGGTGCACGGGCCGCGTTGGCGCTTAGGCATTATTGGCGCCGGCCAATTGTCTACTTATGTCGCGCAGTTCGCGCAGGCGCTGGACTACAGCGTATTCGTTTGCGACCCGCGCGAAGAGTATCGCCTATCCTGGGACATGCCGGGCGTCGAAGTCTCCAAGGATATGCCCGACGATTTCGTCGTGGCGCTACAGGCCGATAATCACACTGCCGTCATCGCGCTTACCCACGATCCAAAGCAGGACGATCTCGCGCTACTGGAAGCGCTGAAGTCCGATTCGTTTTACGTCGGCGCGCTCGGCTCGAAAAAGAATCAACAAGCGCGCCGTGAGCGCTTGTTGGAGTTCGATCTGACCCCCGCGCAAATCGCGCGCATGCGTGGCCCGGTTGGGTTGCAAATCGGCAGTAAGATTCCATCCGAAATGGCCATCGCGATCCTGGCCGACATCACCTGCGTGCGCAATGGTATCGAATTGGTCCCCGCCAACAAAGCCGCATCGCCGGACAAACCCAAGCTCTCAGCCGTCGGTTGATCACCGGCATCCTCCTAGCCGCCGGCGCCGGTAAACGCTTCGGCGGCGGCAAACTCCAACAAGTTCTACCCAACGGCCTCGCGATCTGCGTCGCGTCTGCGCGCAATCTAGCCGCCGCGGTGGATCGAGTCATTGCCGTGGTTAGACCGGGCGATGACGTGACGCTCGCATTACTCGCCGCCGAACGCAACGTCGAGATTGTGCTGTGCGAACGCGCCGAAGACGGCATGGGCCACAGCCTCGCCGCTGCGGTTGCGGCATCGCCCGTCGATACCAGTTGGGTTATCGCGCTGGGCGACATGCCGCTCATTAATCCGCAAATTATTCGCAACGTGGCTGAAGCAATAGAGCAGGGCGCGTCATTCGCGATGCCCATCCACCAAGGCCAGCGCGGTCATCCCGTCGGCATACATTCATGCTTTCGCGCCGACTTACTAGTCCTCGAAGGCGACGCTGGTGCGCGCGCAATCATCACAGCTAATAAGAGTGCAGTTCAGTTGATCGAGGCAGAAGACCCAGGCGTTCTCATCGACGTCGACACGGTCGCAGACTATCAAAAACTAACGCGCTAATTTCACCGCGGAAATAACCTCCGAAAATATAGGGTAGGGTGGATCAAGCGCAGCGGATCCACCAAACGCCCTGTCATCCTGAACGCGTATTCCCCCCCGGACTGTATCGGGGAGAAGGACTGCTTTCGTTAATTTTGGTTGGATCCGCTGCGCTGGATCCACCCTACCCAATGCGCTGCCGCGAGCCGCAACCAGCTTGCCTCATGGCAAGGCATAGCCTCCGAGGTAATGACCCGAGGCGGCCCGCGAGCGAGATCGCCGCGTCGGCCTTCGGCCTCCTCGCGATGACGGCTCATGTCATTTACCCACAGGTCATTGCGAGCGTGGCGAAGCAATCTCGCTTGTCAGTAGCGCGCCCTAGGCCACCCCGTATCCATGCGGGTCTCCAGCTTGTTTTCATATAAGAGAGTCTGATTCGAGCCGAAATAGGTAATCACTAGATATCTCAGCTTCGCAATTGTGAATCGTCGACTTGATGCCATAAGGCACACAAGAGTATTATTATAAACATGAAGCCGGTGAACTGGGACATCGAGAAGAATACCCATCTTAAGGTTGAACGCGGTGTTTCCTTTGAAGAAGTGTTAGCGGCAATATCCCATGCTGGACTTCTCGATGTATTGGATCATCCGAACACTGCGCAATATCCAAATCAGCGCATGTTTGTAGTTCGAATTCGCGGGTATGCCTATCTGATTCCGTTCGTTGAGAATGACAAGGAAATTTTTCTAAAGACGATCATTCCCAGTAGGAAGGCAACGCGACGGTATTTGACTGAGGAGGAAGGAAATGGATAAGGAAACGAAACTTGAAGAGGAAATCCTTGCTTCTTTTGAACGGGGTGAGTGGCACTCCGTACCGCGGCTAAAGAGCGAAAAGGCTCGATACGTGTCAATTGCTTCCGCGTCTCTCGCTAAGGATAAACGCGTCAACATTCGTATTTCCTCCCGTGATCTCGAAGGCATTCAGGCGAGAGCCGCCGAGGAAGGCATCCCTTACCAAACACTGATGGCCAGCGTCCTACACAAGTATGTCACGGGGCGACTTGCCGAACCGCAGTCCGCACGAACGCCTCGCTCAACACGCACAACACGTAAGCGGGCGTAGCGTGCGCGACGCGCACGCGGACTCATTGTCGCGGCATCGGTCAATCAACATTGCGCGCGCTGTGCGCACGATGAGCATCCACTCAACGTAACCTCAATAGGCGAAAACTAGGTTCAAGATGAACGATTTCAAGTGGTCGCACGCCGAGAAAAATCTCTCCCGCAGGGCATTCGAGCAGACGCTTGAATCCGAGTTAGGCGAGGTGCTCGCCGAGTTCAAAGCGAAGGCCGCAGCGGCCGGCACGCCGGAGGAAATGTGGAATGTGCAGAGGTTTCTCGCCTCGAAGGAGCGTGAGATAGAGGAGAAGTACGATTACCGCTATTCGCGGTTAATCTTGGTCTTCGCTCGCCTTCTTCGTGAGGGTCGCGTCCAAGAAGATCAGCTTGCAGGTCTAAGCGAAGAAAAGTTAACCTTCATCCGAAGCATCGCTTCACTGTAGGTTGGTTGCGTCACGTTTGGCATTCTGAGGACAATGGTGTTCCACTATAAAGACACATTGAGGCTCAGATGAGATTGCTACGCTGTATTGCGTTGGTCGTTGCTCTTGCGGCCCTAGCAGCTTCTGCGGCAGCCGCAGAAGATTCGAGCACGTACCCCATTAGGCCTGTCCGGAACGGCCCGTAGCAGCGGGGTTGGCGGAATTCGACAGCGTGGATTTGAACGCGTGCCGCATGATCACAATCACTGACTCAAGCTGCGGAAATCATCGGCGTACTGTTGCATGCGCAGTACGGCGCGTGTGCGCTGCGCCGCGCTTAGCGACTGATCGATCGAAAGAATCAATGCCGCGACGCGCGCCTCGTTGCGCATGCGCCGTTCGGCCGCCACTCCGCGCCCGAGCCATAGGCCGCTAAGCTGCGCGGCGAGCGAGCTTGGATCGCGCTCGGCGCGCAACGCAGTCAGCACGCTCTGTTGACGGTTGACGCGCTCCAGGTACCAATTGATTGAGGCTGTTGGCGCGGCCGCCACCCATACCGCGACAATTGCGCGTTGCTCGGCGCGAAGTGGACCGACCCAACGTTCGAACTGATTTTGCACACGTTTGGCGCGCCGTTTGTCGCGGCGCGCGTGGTCCGCATCGAGATAGGTGGGCTCGAGTTTCGCATTCTCGGAAGCAAATTTCTTTTCGAGTGCAGCCAGATTCTGCGCGCTGAGTTCGGTCAATAGCGACGCGTTCGCCGCAACGATGCGTTGCGCCAGCATGTCATAGCGGGTGCGCAGTAGCGTGATACCCCAGAACACTTCTTCCTCGGTTAAGCCGTCGCGCGCCTTTTGCGCGGCTTGATCGAACATCGCGACGTACAACGGCAACTCGTACTGCCGATGCCAGGCCAGCACCTGTTCGGCATTAGTTCGCACGGCGCGCAATTGCTCGGACGTCGGATCGAAATAGTCCTGTACGATGCCGACGAAATAGTTGTCGGCGAAGCTGTACATCAAGCGCATACCACCACAGCCGCCTAGCGCCAGCATTAGCCCGCCTAGAACGATGGCAAGGGCAGAGGCACGGTACGAATGCGAAACAATCGGGCGACGCGAAGCGAGTAGCAATGCTTGTCCCTACGTTGATGAAGTAAGAAAATTAGGCTGTCGCGAGCATCGTCAGGATCGAATTGTGCGCGCAGCGACAATGCACGATTGTGCATCCGGCCGGCGATCCAATCGAAAGTTCATGGCCGAGTTCATTTTCGGACTATTCCTTGACTAACGCGTAGGCCTCGATCTCGATCAACAACTCGTCGTAGACCAGCCCGGTGACCCCGATCATGGTGCTAGCCGGCGGGCGATCTTGGGATAGGAATTCACCGCGCACCTTCGAGACCAATTTCCACTTGGTGGTGTCGAGGTTTTTAACATAGATCGTGAACTTGACGACGTCGTCGAATGTGGCGCCCGCAGCGGCCAGAGCGATCTTCAAATTCTCGTAAGTCTTGCGCGTCTGCCCTTCAAGATCGCCCGGAAACAGTGTTTTTCCCTTTTCGTCCCAAGCCACTTGGCCGCTGACAAATACCAACTTACCGCCACGCGCCGTAGTCACTTGGGAGAAGCTTGGGACATTGAGTAACCCCGCAGGCTTGAGAAACTCGATCGCGGGATACTCAACCGCTGCGATAGGCGTGGCTATCAAATAGACGAACAAAATAAGGCAGGTGCGGCGCATGGCAAACTCCTCGCTGGCGAAAACCCACCGCGCGGACCGCGGCTCGAATCGACTCGCTATGCGGCGGTGGCTTCAAGCGCTTTGTTAAGCGCGACGGTTTCGTGCAGCGCCGGAGAATACATCTCGAGAATCTCCAGATCGTCGGAGCAATCGAGTTCGTTGTGCACGATGCCAGGCGGTTGCAGCACACAGTCGCCGGGGTTAAACAGAAACTCCCCGCGGCCTTCGTAGACGAACTTGATCCAACCCTTCAGCACATAGAACATCTGAAAATCGCATAGATGCCGGTGCAGTCCGGTTGTGTGCAGCGTGTCATGGGCGGCGTCTTTCTTGATGCGAACCACGTGCGCGCGAAATTGGCCGTGAGTCGCTTTGTCGATACCCAGATCGCGGTATTCCATGAAGCTGCGTAGCCCCGGCTTGAACTGGGCGTCCTGCGAAAAACTAACACTGAAATCTTGTGCTTGGTTGCTCATTGGAGACTCCTTTGCATCGAAGTTGAACGACAAGAATATCCGGCGTGACCTTGGACGTCAAATTAACCTAGCAAGCGTTGCCCGGAAGAAGTGAAGCGTACTGGGAGGCGCACGGATCTTGCCGTTCCAGGCATGCCTTGCCAGAAAGCAAGCAGGGTGCGCCTCGTGGCGGCACAGATAAAAATGTAGGGTGGGTTGCAACCCGCCGAACCATCGTGCCATAGTCTTTTGCTTTTGCCCATCACGTTCATTTGGAAACACAAGCGATCAACGTCATGTTAATCGGGATACGAAAACGCAATCGTCGCGGCCGTCGCCAAGCGCGATGACGTGGGAGATCGCCGGGGAATTCGAGTCGTAAGGGTCGAGCCTGGGTGAGGCGTATCAGGATGATATGTGGTTATGCGAGACCTGACCCGGATGTTTGTGACCCCGATGTTTGACCCTGGTGTTGCATTTGGCCGTGACAAAGTCAACATGGATTCTCGCTTTCGCGGGAATGACAGTATTGAGGTTTTGGGTTTTTATCATGCTCCGACAAAACAAACGGCGTAGCCAGTAGGGTGGGCAATTCATTGCCCACGCGGACGGGCCACGCGAAGGGCGCGTAGGGCAATCAATACCGGTTGGCCTTGGGGCATTGCGCCGAATGATTCATTTGATCGGTGCAAGAATATGGCGCCCTACATTTTTGTCTATGCTGCCGCGAGGTACATTCCGCTTGCCTTCTAGCGAGGCATGGATGGGAAGCCGCAAGGATACTGGCTTGCAGGGCAATGATTGTGAGTCGATATCAATTGTCATTGCGAGGAGCGTTTTGTGCGACGAAGCAATCTGGTTTTCCACGGCGCCGAAATACGAGATTGCTTCGTCGCTTCGCTCCTCGCAACGACAAGAGCTCGTAGGTCGGAAAAGCAGGCGTAGGGTGCGCACCGCGCACGCGGACTTATTTTCTCGCATCGCTCAATCGAAAATCCACGTGCGCTATGCGCACCCTACATTTTGTCTTTGCTGCCGCGAGGCTTATTCCGCTTGCTTCCTTGCAAGACATGGCTGAAGAGGCGCGGGGCCATAGGCCAGCCCCTGGATATTGACGTGTAGGGCGGGGTAACCCGCCAAACCATATCGGTAAATTACCCACTGCCGTCCTATGTTTGGCGGCTAATCATCACCCGTTCAATATCCGTCGCGGAAAAATCCTGCCCTTTGAAAAGTAAGGACGCAACAGTTTTGGTGGGTGACAGCCAGGGGTTGAGTCTGCGAAATGACGATTGATTGCGTTGCATACGGCGCAATGCTGCGCGATTGCGCCCTACGAGCTCTGACCCCGACGTTCCGACGTTCTTGGCGTGGTGTGGTTTTCATGGTTCAGCTTCGTCTTTATTCAAGCGTTCCAAAAACATCAAATATGTTGGCCTGGGAAGCAGTTTCCAGGGGCTGGCCTAAGGCCATGAGGTTCGCAGGCCATGCATCGCCAGGCGGCAATCGGCCCAAGGCCACCCCGGCAGGAAGCGGCTCGTGGCGTGGCATCGGTAGGGTGCGCACCGCGCACGCGGATGGTTGATCAACCGATATGGAGAATCAGTCCGCGTGCGCGATGCGCATCCTACGCCTGCTGCATCCTTCCATCGACATGCTGGTGGTGCGGCTGCCGCAGT
>JANNFT010000169.1:0-5771 GCA_031380185.1 Pseudomonadota bacterium | reverse complement strand
GTGAGAACGTGGGTGGTCGCATCGCGCCACGGCACCATCTTGCCATCGTACCAAATCAGGCCATCACGGTCTGCCATCGACATCGTAAAACTCCAGCATTAAAAGAAAAATTATAGCCGATTTTCATGTTATCTTAATCGGTTTAGCTCCCTCGAATCACGGCGATAGGACACTATGACGATCAAAGCACTAGCATTCGACGCCTATGGCACCCTATTTGATGTCCATTCGGTCACCGCTTTGTGCGATGAATTTTTCCCGGATCGCGGCGCGGCGTTAAGCCAACTCTGGCGCAGCAAACAATTGGAATACACCTGGCTTCGAAGTTTGATGTCGAACTACGAAGACTTTTGGCACGTCACCGAGGCGGCCCTGTCTTTCGCCGGCGAAGCGCTGAAGCTGGATTTGACCGACGACAAACAGGCGCGATTAATGAATGCCTATCTGCATTTAACGCCCTACCCCGACGTCACGTCTGCTTTGAAACGCCTTAGTCATCTGCCACTCGCGATTCTTTCAAACGGCGCGCCGCAGATGCTAACCGAAGTTGTAGCAAACGCAAATCTCAGCGCGGAATTCAAGCATCTGCTAAGTGTCGACAGCGTGAAAATCTTCAAGCCCCACGCCAGCGTGTATCAATTAGCGCCCGATACCTTTGGTGTTGCGCCGCACGAGATCGGCTTCGTCTCTTCCAATGGCTGGGATGTCGCAGGCGCCGCCCACTTCGGTTTTCGCACTTTCTGGATTAACCGCAATAAGCAGCCGCCAGAAAAACTTGGCGCCCAAGCCTTTCGTGTAGTTTCCACCCTTCACGATGTTGCTGACGAACTACAGAAAATGAATTAAGATGTGAGTTAAATATAATCTCGTAATTAATTGTATAAAATAACATTTAATTACTGAAAAGGCCCTAAGTTGCAAGCTGCGCAATCCTCGCTTCATCGCCCAATAGTCGCTGCAAAGTCTGCGCCCGCAAGCACGCTTAGCGAGATAAGCGATCACAAACTGTCGCGCGATCTACTGATCTTCGCAGCAGGTCTGATGACCTTCGCGACAATTTTTTGGCTTGCGATTTATTGGTGGATGGGCATCCGCCTCGATAGCACCCTGCCAATCTTCTGTCAGTTGTTGTCAGCCATCAGCGTCGCCATCTACTGGAAAACGGACAATCTCGCGTTCCTGCGCGTCTTCCAGCTTTCGCTGTTTTTATTTGTGCCATTCGTCATGCAGTGGGCGATCGGCGATTTCGTCTCGTCCAGCGGCGTGATGCTGTGGGCAGTGCTCGCGCCGATCGGTGCGCTTATCTTTCACGGAGAAAAAGAATCGTTGCCGTGGATCGTCGCTTATTTGATTTTCACCGGCGTGTCCGGCGCGCTGGACTATTACTTACTGGTGGATCGCCACCTGATGTTACCGCTACAAATCGTCGCGGTGTTTTTCGTGCTCAATTTCGCGGCCATATCGACCATCATCTATTACTTGGTTCGTCATTTCATCCGCGAAAAAGCCACCAGCCGTCTCGCGCTTGAATCGGAACAAGCGCGCTCGGAAAAACTACTCTTAAACATTTTGCCGGCGCCGATTGCCGAACGCCTCAAACGCGAGGAGCGCACCATCGCCGACGGTTACGCAGATGTGTGCGTGCTATTCGCCGACCTAGTGAACTTCACCAAACTGTCAGAAGAAATGTCGCCGAATCAAATCGTCGCGCTACTGAATACGATTTTCTCCGCATTCGACGAACTGGCAGAAAAACACGGCCTGGAAAAAATCAAAACCATTGGCGATGCCTACATGGTCGCGGGCGGTTTAAACCACCGCGCGGATCACGACTACGTGGTCGCGAGTGCCGAGATGGCGAATGACATGCACAGCGCCATCAGCCAATTAACACCTAGCGGACGGGAGCCGCTAGCACTGCGAGTCGGCATCGCGACAGGCCCCGCTGTTGCGGGCGTCATCGGCACCAAGAAATTTATTTACGATCTATGGGGCGACACGGTGAACATCGCCAGCCGCATTCACGGCGAAGCGGCGGTCAATACTACGTTGGTTGATACGACGACTTACAAACGCCTCTACACCCGATTTTCGTTTTCGGAACCGCGACGTGTGGCGCTCAAGGGTAAAGGTGACGCGCAGGTTTATGAACTGCTCCAGGTAGCAAGGTAGAAGAAATTACCCGATATCCCACCACCTATCGTTCTTTTGAGTGCCGGACCATCGAAATAGACTGTTGACCTAGATCGTGATGGTTGGACTCGCCCAATCTAAGCAGGGCCACTAACTGCGAATGCGGATTTCAGTTCAATATATCAAAGGCTGCTCATGAATTTAGTGCATGGCGGCAGCCACGCGGGAGCGCCACTTTTCTTCTTAGTTGGATTTTCCAACGGCCATCACTGCTTGCTAGTTTCCCACATTAAAACGGCAACTTAAACCCCGGCGGCAATCCCATCCCGGATGTAAACCCACCCATGCGTTCTTGTGCGGTCGCGTCGACTTTACGCGCGGCGTCGTTGATCGCCGCGGCAATGAGGTCTTCGAGCATATCTTTGTCATCGCCGAGTAAGCTGGGATCGATGGTGACACGCTTGCAGTCGTAACGGCAGGTCATGATGACTTTCACCATGCCCGCGCCGGACTGACCTTCGACCTCCACCGACGCGAGTTGCTCCTGCATCTTCTTCATGTTCTCTTGCATCTGCTGCGCTTGCTTCATCAGATTGCCGAGTCCGCCTTTCATCATGGCTTGGGTTCCTTTAGGTGATGGGTTTGATCGAGGATTCGATGAGTTTCGCGTCCATGTTCGCCATCAGATCGCGCACGAACGGATCTTGTTCGATGGACGCGATGGCCTTGGCTTGTTGCTCGCGCTCAACGCGATTGCTAATGGCTGCCAATGAACTGGTGACGTCGCCGACCCTGATAGTAAGCCTAACGCCGGCGCCGAATTGTTGTTCGAGCGCAATTTTTAGTTTGTCTTGAAACGCTTTGTCGAGAAGATTTTTGTGCTCGTCGGCGACGGCGAGTTCGAAATGATTGTCCATGAAGCGCTTCAATTCCGCGTGACTCGCGAGCATATGTGCCATGCGATTAGATTGCAGTTTCGATACCAGCGCTAACCAATCGCCGTCGAATGTCGCAATGGCAGTGCTCGGTGAGGCAATCTCCGCGCGGTCACTGGCAGCCACTGAGTTAGGAGGCGCACTGGGAGCGGATTTCCGGGCATCTACTTGCAGTCTTTCGGCTGGCTTTGCCGCTAAAGGTTTCGCCGGCTCGGCGCGGGGCGCCGCGCCGCTTTCCTCCATTACGAACGCCAACATGCGCATTAGAGTCATGGTGAAGCCCGCGTATTCGTCGGGCGCCAAACCAAAATCGCGGCGGCCGTTGACGCTGATTTGATAGTTGAGTTGCACTTGGTCGGGCATGAACAATTTTGCCAGTGCATCGATGCGTTCAAACCCCGACGTGGATTCCGGTAACGCGTCGGGCACGGTTTGTCGCAACGCGATTTGATGCAAGATCACGCCGAGTTCTTGCAATCCTTCCTCGAACGACAGAGCGCGTTCCTGCATGCGATCGGCTTCGGCGATCATCGACGCGCCGTCTTGCTTTGCGAGCGCATCGAGGATATTGAAAAGGTAATCGTGATCGACAGCACCAAGCATGGCGGAGACGTCCGCGCGCTCGATTTTTCCGCCGCTGTACGCAATGGCCTGATCGAGCAAACTCAAGCTATCGCGCATGCTGCCGCGCGCGGCGCGCCCTAAGACTTCAAGGGCGCCGGCTTCGAACTCGATGTTCTCGTGCCGCAGTACATGGGCTAAATGTCCGGCGATGGCCTCTGTCGACATTTGCTTCAGATTAAATTGTAGGCAGCGCGACAACACCGTCACCGGCACCTTCTGCGGGTCCGTTGTCGCCAAAATAAACTTCACATGCTCGGGCGGTTCTTCTAAGGTCTTCAACATCGAGTTGAACGCCGAGCGCGACAGCATGTGCACTTCGTCGATGATGTAAACCTTGAATCGACCCGCAACCGGCATGTATTGCGCTTGGTCGAGCAACTCGCGCATTTCTTCGACCTTGGTATTAGTCGCCGCGTCTACTTCCAGCATATCGACAAAACGGCCTTGGTCGATTTCCGTACAAGCGCCACAAGTGCCGCAGGGCGTCGCCGTGATGCCGGTTTCGCAATTGAGCGCCTTCGCCAAGATGCGCGCAATAGTCGTTTTTCCGACGCCGCGGGTGCCGGTAAACAGATAGGCGTGATGTAGCCGTTGCTGCGTCAGGGCGTTGCTTAAGGCCTTCACCACATGGTCTTGACCGACCAGTTGGCCAAAGGACTTAGGCCGCCATTTGCGTGCGAGAACTTGATAACTCATAGGAGGAATTCTAACAGATACACCTTTCGATCTAAGTCGTTTGCCCAATTTACGCGCGGCGTCCGCACGCCTATCTTGAGCTTAACTTGTGACGTTCTTGTGATTAGAACGTGAATTTGACTCGATATCGTGATTGTTAACAAGTGTTACATCAAGGCCAAAGGAATTGACAACGGAGATTTCGGCACAAGGATTGCTTTAGCTTAAGGGCGGCCGAGCAGACCGCCAACCAAGGAGCTGATATGTGTAACGCACCTGGATTCACGAATCGCCTGATTCATCTTCTCACGGGTTCCGTACTGGGCCTCGCTATCTCGTTGAATTGTTTTGCAGAAATCGATCGCGCCACATTGGCGCGCTTGAGCTTAAGCTTGGTCAAAGTTCAGGTCTGGAGCAGCCAAGGAGGTATCGGCATGGGCACCGGCGTGGTAGTCGCGGAGGGAAAAGTGATTACCAATTGCCATGTCACAAAAGATGCAGAGCGCATTCAATTGGTGCAAGAAGGCATCCAATGGGATGTAACCGCGATGGCGCCCGACATGCATCATGACCTGTGTCTGCTGACGGTGTCGCGCCTAAATTTACCCGCGATCAAAATTGGCTCGACCAGCAAGCTGAATGTCGGCGACGAAGTCGCCGCGGCCGGCTACGCTTTCGGTGGACGAGCGCACTTCAGCCAAGGTAGGGTGCACGGCCTACACGCGTTCGATAGTAGCCGCGTCGTCCGCACCAGCGCACAATTCGCACCCGGCGACAGCGGCGGAGCATTGATCGATCGCGAAGGAAATCTGATCGGCATCAACAGTTTTTTTTCCGGCGGCAGCAACAGCTTCTTCGCAGTGCCGGTCGATTGGTTCGTCGATCGCATCGCGAACATGAAGGCGTATCAGCCGATCGCGCCGCTTGCCAACATGCCGTTTTGGTATCGTCCGGCCCTCGCAGAATTGCCGATGTTCCTGCAGGCTGCGAACTTCGAATCGCTAGGCCAATGGAATAGTTTACTTACCTTGTCCGCAGCATGGCTACGCAACGAGCCGAATCATCCGGAAGCGTGGATCGCGCGCGGAAATGCACTCAAACGTATGGGCGACGATAACGGCGCCAACCTAGCCCACAACAGGGCATCGACAATCTATGCAATTATCGAACAGCCGGCCGCCCAGCGAATCTGGTCGCCAAACGAGGTGACCGCCTCCACCAAATAGTGACATACTGCGTAAGTTTTCGGCAGTATTGGAAATAGGGGTGGCGAGCCTAACCCCCGGCACTTGCAGTAAATAGCTGTGGCTGCTTGCTTCCGCACCTGACCCGTTTCACTACGCTGCAATGCGGGGAGGCCCGCCGTTGAGAATAACCGTCTGAACAAAGCAATTCATCAGAGCG
>JANNFT010000159.1:0-4034 GCA_031380185.1 Pseudomonadota bacterium | reverse complement strand
GCCGCCACGGCTTAACGGGTGAACGATTGCAATCCAATGCGGTACGCAAAAACAACTACAAAAAAGGTGTGCCGTCTTTGCCCTACTCATTCCGCCGCATCCTCGAAGGCGACGCAATCAGCATCGACGGAGAAAGTTGGCGCGTGATCGTTGGCCGCGGCCATGCGCCGGAACACGCGATACTCTATTGCGCCGAAAACAACGTCATGATTTCCGGCGACCAAGTATTGCCAAAAATCAGCACAAACGTCGGCGTATGGCCGTCGCAACCGAACGGCGATCCGTTGAAATTATTTCTGGATTCCATGGATAAATTCGCGGACTTGCCTGCGGACGTGTTGATTTTACCGTCTCACGGCCCGGTGTTTCGCGGCCTGCATGAACGGCTCGGACAACTGAAACAGCATCACGATGAACGTCTCGCGGAAGTAGTAGATGCCTGCAAAGAACCGAAAACCGCAGCGGAATTATTACCGGTTTTATTCCGGCGCGAATTGGACGCGCATCAAGTGGTGTTTGCGATGGGTGAGGCGATCGCCCACTTGCACTATTTAATGTACGGCGGACGATTAACACGCAGTGAAAATGACGAAGGTGTTTTTCATTTCTCACAACCCTAACGGGAGCATCGAAATCGCCAACCTTGTCATTGCGAGCGTAGCGAAGCAATCTCGCACTTAACTGCGACGGCTAAATGGATTCCCGCCTTCGCGGGAATGACAAACTGGGGTCGAGGGGACTCGTCGCCGGTCGCCACTGAAAAATCAACAAATCCACCCGCCCCTTCGCATCAAACTTTACACCCTCTTTCTCCAACATCACCCGCTGGCGCACATCACCATCGCTGTGACTGCGCGCGCTGATCTTGCCCTGCGCATTGATAACGCGCTGCCACGGCACGCGCGAACCTTCGGGTAGCGCGGCCATCGCATAACCCACCATGCGCGCCGAACAGCGGCCGGCAATGCGCGCGACTTGGCCATAGGTTGCCACTTTGCCTTTCGGGACGCGCCTCACCACGGCATAGATCCGCTCATGCCCTATTGGTGAGGCTCCTGGCACACACCCTCGGGAAAGCCGCATCCTATTTGGCTAACAGCCGGGTGGCCTGTTCCAATCCTTTGATGGTCAGCGGAAACATGCGATCGCCCATGATTTGCTTAGTGAGTTTCAGCGACGAAGTGTAGTCCCAATGGCCCTCGGGTGTCGGGTTCAGCCACGCGCTGTGTTTGTAGTGATTGAGCAGACGATTGATCCACACCACGCCCGGCTCTTCGTTATTGTGTTCGACACTGCCGCCGGGCTCCATGATTTCGTAGGGACTCATGGTGGCGTCACCGACAAAAATCAGTTTGTAGTCAGGGCCGTATTTGCGGATTACGTCTAAGGTCGACGTGCGTTCGCCGAAACGACGGCGATTGTCCTTCCACACCGACTCGTAAACGAAATTGTGAAAGTAAAAATACTCGAGATGTTTCAGTTCCGTTTTCACGGCAGAAAATAATTCCTCGCACACTTTGATGTGATCGTCCATCGAGCCACCGATATCGAGGAACAATAACACCTTCACTTTGTTGTGCAATTCCGGTCGCATTTTGATATCGAGATAACCGGCGTTATGGGCTGTCGACTGAATCGTGTTCGGCAAATCGAATTCATCAGGCGCGCCCTCACGAGCGAAACGGCGCAAGCGACGCAACGCGACTTTGATATTGCGCGTGCCGAGTTCTACCTGATCATCGAGGTTACGATATTCGCGTTGATCCCACACCTTCACCGCGCGGCGATTGCGGCTGCCGTCCTGGCCGATGCGCACGCCTTCCGGGTTGTAGCCGTAGGCGCCGAACGGCGACGTACCCCCCGTGCCGATCCACTTGCTGCCGCCTTGGTGACGACCTTTTTGCTCTTCCAAACGCTTTTTCAGCGTCTCCATCAATTTATCGAAACCGCCGAGCGCTTCGATTAGTTTTTTCTCGTCGTCGCTGAGGGTTTTCTCTGCCAGCTTGCGCAGCCATTCTTCGGGGATCTCTTTGCCGAACAGGTCATCGAGTTTTTCCACGCCTTTGAAATACTCAGCAAAGGCTCGATCGAAACGATCGAAGTGGGCTTCGTTTTTGACCAGGCAGATACGCGACAGGTGATAGAAATCATCGACATTGCCGTAGATAACGTGCTTCTCGAGCCCTTCGAGCAAGTTCAAAAATTCGCGGATCGTGCAGGGCACACCGCCTTTTTTTAGGGTAAAGAAGAAGTCAATTAGCATCGAATTGGCGGTCGACAAACCACTATGTCATTCCCGCGAAGGCGGGAATCCATAAGGCGACTATCCGACAATTGAGTCATACAAATCTTCCCAACGCGGGTTTAGTTCTTGAATCAATTTAATCTTCCATGCACGATTCCATTTCTTGATTTGTTTCTCTCGCGTGATAGCCGCCATAACATCTTCATGAATCTCGTACCAAACCAGTGTTTTAATGTCGTACTTTTTTGCAAATCCATCTACTAACTTTTCCCTATGCTGCCAAGCACGTTTCACTAAGTCTGACATTACACCGGTATAAAGCGTTCCATAACGGCTGCTTGCAAGCAAATATACGCAGTAGGTTTTCGCCATCGCTCTATGGATTCCCGCCCTCGCGGGAATGACAATTAACGAGCCCGTCTGGATAAAAACACCAAACGCTCGAACAAATGCACATCCTGCTCATTCTTCAGCAGCGCACCGTACAGCGGCGGGATGATCTTGCCGGAATCTTGCGACTTTAATGCCTCCGGTGGAATATCCTCGGCGAGCAGCAGCTTCAGCCAATCGAGCAGTTCCGACGTCGACGGTTTTTTCTTCAAACCCTGCACTTCGCGTATATCGAAGAAAACTTCCATTGCCAGCTTCACCAAGTCCTTCTTGATGCCGGGATAATGCACGTCGATGATCTGCTGCATCGTCGCTTTATCGGGAAAGCGGATGTAGTGAAAGAAGCAGCGACGCAGGAAGGCGTCGGGCAATTCCTTCTCGTTGTTGCTGGTGATGAAGACGATCGGCCGGTAGCGCGCTTTGACCATCTCACGGGTTTCGTAGACATAGAATTCCATGCGATCGAGTTCGCGCAATAAGTCATTGGAAAACTCGATGTCCGCTTTGTCGATCTCGTCGATCAGCAACACCGATTGCTGTTCGCAATCGAACGCTTCCCACAACTTTCCTTTGACGATGTAGTTGCCGATTTCGTGCACGCGACCATCTCCAAGCTGCGAATCACGCAATCGGGACACGGCATCGTATTCGTATAAACCTTGCTGCGCCTTGGTGGTGGATTTTACATGCCATTCGTAGATCGGCTTATTCAGCGCGCGGGCGACTTCTTCCGCCAACAACGTTTTGCCCGTGCCGGGCTCGCCCTTGATCAGAAGCGGGCGCTGTAACGTGATCGACGCGTTCACGGCCAACATCAAATCATCGGTCGCGACATACGTATCGGTGCCTGAGAATCGCATATTGTTTTCGCTATTTTTGAAGAAAATGATTATACGCTGGCTTGTCGATTGCGCCGATTGCCCATAGACTTCAGGTATTGAACAATAGAAGTGAACAATTCCCCATGCATGTCATTCTGAGGAGCATTGCGACGAAGAATCTGCTTTCCGCTGCAAACCGAATGAGCTGCAAAAAGCAGATCCTTGGCGTGGCTCAGGATGACAGGGTTTATGGTGAACGCAGCGCTTCGAGCTTTGATTAAGTATGAACGATCAAAATCAAACTAGTGTCGATGCCGAACCTATTTCACCGGCCTTCGCTTTACTCGGTCTGCTTCCGTCAATCGCAATTGCAACTTCGCTGATCAAGGGGTTATGCATCGGCGTGATCGTTGCGCTGGTCTTTATCGCGACGAGTCTAATCTGCTCGGTGCTACGCAATCGAATCGCCGAAGCTTGGCGAATTCCGTTTTTATTGACCGTGAGTACCCTGCTCACCACCTTGCTGCAAATGAATTTGGCTGCGTTCATGTTTCCAGTCTATGCGGTGCTTGGCCTAT
>JANNFT010000132.1:0-13459 GCA_031380185.1 Pseudomonadota bacterium | reverse complement strand
CGGCGGTGAATTCGCCGTTGCCATCGGGGATCAGCTTGATGTTTTGCACTTCTTGATCTTTCGCCCACTCGTTCATGACGAACGTGTCGTTCACGGAAACACAGTAAATAGCGTCGATGCCATTTTTAAGAAACGCCGGCGCCAATTCGTTGTAGCGCGGTAAATGGGTTGAGGAGCACGTTGGCGTGAACGCGCCCGGCAATGAGAATACAACTACGTTCTTGCCTTTGAAGAGTTCGTCGGTCGTGACGTTCTGCCACTCGTCGTTCTCGCGTACGCGAAATGTTACATTCGGGACTTTTTCGCCTTCATGATTCTGGGACATCTTGAATTCCTTTTAACAGTGAGTCGTGATACGTTTACCGATCCGATGGGCGAATCTTACGCAGCGCTCGCACGTCGATCCAATACTTTGTTATGATGAAGTCGATAGTTTTTGCCTATTGACCTAGAAATGACCCTCACTGAACTCAGATACATCGTCGCCGTCGCAGACGCTAAGCATTTCGGCCGCGCTGCGGAGCGATCCTTCGTCAGCCAGCCAAGCCTGAGCGCGGCGGTGAAAAACCTGGAAGGCGAATTGGGCGTGCGTATTTTCGAACGCGGCAAAAACGAGGTGCTGGTGACTGCGATAGGCGCACAAGTGGTCGCGCAGGCAAAGCGCGTGCTGGAAGAGGCTGCGCGGGTCAAGCCCCTCGCGCAACAGGGCGCCAATCCACTGGACGGGCCGCTGCGTCTGGGGGTGATCCACACCATCGCGCCCTATCTTTTGCCGGAATTCGTCGCCGCGATGCGCGAACTCGCGCCGAGGATGCCGCTCGATATCGAAGAGAATATGACCGCGAATCTGGACAAAATGCTCGCTGATGGCAGTATCGACGTCGCGATCCTCGCCTTGCCGTTTCAGGCGAGCGGTGTCGACGTCATGCCGCTATATGACGAAACCTTTCGCGCCATCGTACCCGCCAAGCACCCGTGGGCGAAACGCAAAAGTATTGCCGCGAGCGAGCTCGATAGCCAAAAACTATTGCTGCTTTCCATCGGTCACTGTTTCCGCGATCAAGTGCTGGACGCCTGCAAAGAATTTTCCCGGCTGCCGGAACCGGGCAAACAGGGCAATTCGCTGGAGACACTGCGCAACATGGTTGCTTCCGGCATGGGTATTTCCGTGCTGCCGGCGACCGCGCTTACCGCTAAGTATTCCACCCCGTTGATCAAGGCTATCGATTTCAAATCACCGCCGAGTCGGCGCGTAGTGGCCGCCTATCGGCGCGGCTTTCCGCGCATGGCGGCGGTGGACATGATTTATCGGGCGTGCCAAAAACTCAAATTGCCGATTCAGGTGTTGCGCGATCGCAACGCGTAGGCAAGGATGCCGATGATCGCGATAGTCCAGACGATCACCGGGCCCGATGGCCAGTCGAGCCAGGCCGAGAGCGCAAGTCCCAGCGCGTAGCCGATCAGGGCGACAATGTAGGCGACCATGAGTTGTTTACGCCGGTACTCGCGCGTCGCGAGAGCGGGAATAATCAACGTTGCGAACACGAGATACAGCCCCACCAGTTGCACCGACATCGTCACCGCACAGGCGAAAAGTACATAAAATCCGACGCGGCCGATGCGCGTTCCCACGCCAAACCAGATGGCCAGGATGATCGCGCTGATCGCTGCTTGCAGCCAAAGCGTGTCCGGATTCACCCATAAGATTTGCCCGACGAGAATATCCTTCATGTGTTCGGCGCCGTGCGGATTGTTCGTGAGCAGAATCAGCGCCGCGGTGGCGGCCAAAACAAACGCGGCGCCGATGATGGCTTCTTGAACTTCGGGAAATTTTTTCTCGGTCCAAGTCAGAAGCAACGCACCGGCAATTGCGGCGACAAGGGCGGACATTTGCACCATCGGGCCGCTTTCGAGCGCAAGCGCGTCGGCAGCAATCACACCGAATCCGGCGATCTGTGCGATAGCGAGATCGATGAACACGATGCCCTTGCGCAACACTTGCATGCCGAGGGGAACGTGGCTCGCCGCGACGATCAAGCCGGTGATGAAGGCCGGCCACAAGATGCTCCACGTCACTGCGTGGGTAGTCATGAATTTTTAACTACCGCGCCAGAAGCCGCATGGCCCAAGGCCAGCCCCTCCAGATTGCCTCTGGCCCGAGGCCGCCTCGGCAGGGCATAGCTTTTTCTAAACCGCTTCATTGCTTGATCCCAGCCAATAGCCGTGCGATGGTGTCGTCGAACAAGCCGAACAAGTCCTTCGCCTCCTTAGTGCCGCCGACGGTGTAGGGCAAGGTCACGACCGGAATCTTGGTTCGCTCGGCGAGCCACGTCGCGGGCTTAGGATCGTTGTAGGCATTGATCAAAATCACTTTCGCCGGCTCCTTTTGCAGCCGCTGCAGCAGGTCGGTTAGATGGCCGGTACTGGGCGGCACACCCGGCTTAGGCTCCAGGGAGCCAACCTCGCGCAGCCCTAGCCAATTCAGCAAATATTGCTGATCCTTGTGATACACCACCACGGGCGTGCCTTTGAGTGGCCCTGCTTTCGCTTCCCATTGCAGAATGGCCTGGCTCATGCGCTCTTGGAAGGCCTTATTGCGCGCCTCGTAGACCTCTTTGTTTGCGTTATCGATCCCGCTCAGCCGCTTAGTCAGCGCATTGCCAACACGGGCGATGTTGCGTGGGTCCAGCAGGATGTGGGGATTTCCGAACGGGTGAATGTCACCCATGGAGCGATCCACCGAGGCGGGCACGTCCAGCAGCCTAACTTCTTGCGCCGCCTCGAAAAAACCGAGACTACCGATCTGAATTTTGCTGTTGCCCGACTCCCGCTGCAGCACGGGCAGCCAGCCGACCTCCAGGTCCGCACCCGTCGCCACCAGAAGGTCAGCATTGCGCGTGCGCGCCAATAGGCTCGGGCGCGCCTCCACGCGATGTACATCCTGCAAGGCGGTGGTCGCGATATAGACATTGACTTTGTCGCCGCCGATCTCCGTCGTCAGGGCGCCCCATTCGGGCGTGGTCGCAAGGATGTTGAGTGCGGCGAAAGAGGAAGACGAAAAAACAACGATCGCAGTCAAGAGTAAAGCTGCTTTCACACTGCGAAGGAATTTAAGATTGGTCCCTTCCCCTTCAAGGGGAAGGTTGGGACGGGGTAGCCCTAGGCCAGCCACTGGCCTAGGGCCATGGGGATGGGTTGCGCGTGAGCTAGACCCTTCCCCACCCTTCCCTCCCCTTGAAGGGGAGGGTGTAATCGGACCAGCGGCGAGTAAGTCGCTAAACAATTTCAACATGCAGTTCTCCTAAAACTTATGCGCGCCATGGGCGCCTAAGCTGTATATGTATTGAAGAAAAAATTGGTTGTCGGTGATGTCGCGCCGCGCCTTGTCCTTCGCATACTGCAGGCGGATGCGGGTGAACTCGCTCGGGTTCCAGTCGAACATCAGCGTCGAGCGCTTCGGCTTGTATTTTTTCAGCGTGCCGAAGTCGTCCTCGGTAATAGTGATACCCGTACCGACATCGGTCTGGCCAATTAAACCTATGCTGGGCGAGCCGGAATCCAATTCGTCATAGCGCAACCCAACGCGCCATTGGGGCAGGAACTGATACACGCCCTGCAGATACCAGCCCGATTGCGCCGACGAAAACGCTGACGTCGTCGCAGCGAAGGGGTTCACGTTGGGGTCGCCGTTGACGTCGAAAACTAAATCACCTTTTTCCTTGCGATGGAAATATTCGCCCTGAATTTTAAAGTTGGTTTGATGCGAATTGCCGTTCGGCGCCCACTTCAATACGAAGTCGGCAATGCTCAGGTTGCTCTTGCCCGAGAACTGGTTACTGACACCACCGAAGGCGCCGCTTTCATCCTCAAACGCATCGCGATCTTTCACGCGGTGGTAAAGGTGCGAGAGGCCCACGCGCCAACTGGTCGAGACACCCAAGTCGCCACCCACATGGAAGAATCCCGCGCCGCCGTTGCCGCCATTTTTGCTTCGCGCCTGACCGGGGAAATTTTGCCCGTTGCCGATTTCGGCGCCAAACTCCAGGAACAATGGCGTCGGCGCAAGCCACTTGGCCTGCACGCCGTTTTGCCCATATTGGCCGCCCAGGAATGCTTGGTAAGCAAGCGGTTGATCGGAAAAATCCCAGGCGTGAGCGTGAACCTCATTCAAGTAACCGATGCCGGAAAAAAAACGGCCACCCTTGATGGAAAACCCGGCGGGCAACGCTAATGCTTTAAAGAATGCTTCCTCGACTTCCACTTGATTTTCAGCGGTGATTGCCACAGTCAAATGACCATAGAAATAGGGATCGATGTTGGCGTATACATTGAGCTCCGATTCGCTCAAGCTGAAGCCGCGCCCGCCCGGTCCGACTCCATCCCCGCTCGGTACGAAGCCGCCGATGCGGTAGGGAAACACGTCTGGGTCTTTCGACAGATTTTTGTAAAAGCCCGAGAGGATCAAGCCGATACCGGGATTAAATGCATTCTGTCCCGTCGGCGCCCGCGGCGCTGGCGCGGCGGCGATTTCTTGCGCTTTGTTCTCGGCCTTCGCGGCGGAGGCTTCCGCTTTCTGCGCCTTCGCTTCGGTATCCTTCAAACACTCTTCCAGGGCTTGAATGCGTGATTCGTAGCCGTCTTTAATGGATTTGATTTCGTTGCGGATGTCCTGAATATCGTCGGCCCAGCCGCTTGGACTTACCCAAAACAATGCGGCCGCGGCGGACGCAACTATCGTACGTTTGGTAACCATGATTCTCCTCGTCGAAAAGATAAAAGCACTCAGCCCGAACAGGCCGGACTAAGCACGAAAAATCTACAAACGACTAGAGAATAGGGGGTGCGCGAGAGCGATAGGACGCGACTGGGACGGGCCGGAAATGCCCGACTGGCGCGGTTTCTGGGGAGTGCCGCGGGGGAAGAATAATTGCGAGCGAAGGAATAGGGTTATTCGCCGCCGCCGACCCTGCGACGAAACCAAGGCAAAGCTTACACAGCGGCGCGTGGGGCGCCTGCCGGCCATCGTCGGATTGTTGCGCCACCACCGATCCATGGGCGGCAAGCAAGTGGGCGAACGACGTGATCGGGCTCGCCACAAACAAGGTCGCGGCCAGCAGCGTGATGATAAACGCTGTCAAACGACGGCGGCGATAAGCGGCGGCAAGCTTCATATAGCGCGAGTGTATCTCAGATTTCCTCTGGCGCTATCCTTCAGCGAACTTCGGTAGCTTCGATCATCCGGTAATAGAATCCGCTTGGGTCGTCTCTGAGCAAATTCATTGTGCCGTTTAGCACGATGGCGTCAGTGGTATATTTGAGCGGTTTCTTGACGAACACTTCGATGATGGAGTTCGGGCCGCCGGGCAAACAGAACGGGCATCCCGGCGGAACGGCGGAGAGCATGAATCGTTTGTGGCTCTCGCGCTGCTCGATCGGCATCATAAAGCCCGCGACTTTGATCGGTTTGTTATCGAGTTTTTTCACTTCGGGGCTGAAGACGACTTCGAATTTCGCCGGCGTATCTTCCTCGGGCGGCGCACCGAATATGCCGCCCTTGCCCGGCTCGCCGACATGGCTCTTGCGTGGACCGGTGGCGTTGAGATTCATCATTTCCGCTTGTTGCAAAATTTCCCAAGACGTCAGCCCTGGGATTTTCGGCAACAGTGATTGCGCCATACCCGCCTGCTCGGAATTCATGGCGTGGGGCATGGTGCTTGGCGTAGTCGCGGCGGACTTGTTGTCGCCCGAGGTTTTGTATTTATCTTCGGCTTGGCTCGCGCCACACAGGGCTAAAACAGAAATCAACACACTTAATTTACGCATCTTCTCTCCTCATTCTTTCGCTAACGTTTTCGCGATGTCGGTACGATAGGCTCCGATCGCCGGTAAAATAGCCGCGATAATTCCGACGCCGATCGCCACCGCGATCAACCAGACTTCTTCGCTCACCCAGGTGATTCCAGTGAAAGCCATTTGTTGAGTAATATTGAACCACATTCCGAGAGCTTGTGCAGCCAGGTGGCCGAGCACGATGCCGACTAACGCACCGATGCCGGCCAATAATAAGCCTTGTAACATGACCAGCGCGAACTGCCATCCGCTCCCTGCCCCGAGCGTGCGCATGATCGCGAGGTCGTAACGGCGCTCGTCTAACGCATTGGTGAGCGCGATAAACATCGACAGCAGTGCGCTCGCCATGAGCACGATCGCAAACACGCGCAGCGTGTCTACACCGAAGCCGACCAGGGTCAGTAACCGGGCAGTTTCGAATGCGGGCGAGGCGGCCTGCATGGCGCTTTGATTATTGATTTCCCGCGGCAGCGAGGCGCCGGCCAACGGCGTGCGGTATTGGATTAGCAGCGCCGTGACCTCTTTGCCTTCATCTGTTTCTGTTTCATGTTCGCCTTCATGTTTTTCTTTTTCAGCGTGATGCTCGTGCATTTTCCACACACTGTCGATACCGGTCAACACCAAGCGATCGGCGACGCTGCCGGTTTCTGCAAGAATACCGATGACTTTGAATGGCGCGGCCTCGTGCTCACCGCCACCCGCCCCGAGGCCGTGCGAACCAGTGAACGTGTCACCGAGCTTGAGGCCAGTTTTCTTCGCGACTGCCGCGCCGAGAGCCGCGTCCAGGGGCTTGCTCCACAATTCACCCTGTGCGAGTTTGGCGTCATAGAGCTTAAGATAACTATGCTCCGTGCCGACGATGCGAAAGCCGCGGAATGCATCGCCGAGCGCGAGTGGGACAATGGTCTTAATCATCGGATGGGACTTGAGTTTTCTCGCAGCCGCTAGGGAAATATTTCCGGTCGGCATGTCGATTTGATAGATGCTCGACAGAATGAGTTGCAGCGGGCTGCCCTTGGCCCCAACGACCATGTCGATGCCGCGGGAATCGCGGGTTAGGCGATCTTCCATTTGTGCGGAAAAAAGCAGCAACACCACGATCATCGCCACGCCAAGCGCCAACAGGATCACATTAAGAAACGTATTGAGCGGGCGCTGGCGCAGGTATGCGAGCGCGAGTTGCCATAACTTCATATCGATACCATTGTCATCCTGAGCAACGCGAAGGATGACACTTTCTTTTCATCGTAACGTCAACTCTAAACGTCGCTCAATATGCTCCTTCACGCGGGCATCGTGAGTCGCCAATAGCAGCGCGGCTCCGCAGGCATGAGCCTGGGAGCGCAAGAGCTGGAGCGCCTCTGCGGCATGCTTGTCATCCAAATTCGATGTCGGCTCGTCGGCGATGAGTAGCTTGGGCTGATTGATGACCGCTCGCGCGATCGCGAGGCGTTGCGCTTGGCCGTGGGATAATTGGGTCGGCTTGGATTTGCTGAGCGAGGCAATGCCAAGGCTATCCAGCAGCTTCATTGCGGCGGATTCGTCCGTCGGACGACCCGACAAAGTTTGCGTCAACAGCAGATTTTGCAGCACGGAAATCGGCGCGATGAGATGCAGCTTTTGCAACACGATGCCGATATTCTGGCCGCGAAAGCGATCGAGTGGCGCGCCGCTCAAGTCGTTCAAGCGCATACCGCTGATTCTCACTTCGCCTTGAGTCGGCTTGAGGATGCCCGCGAGTATGTGCAGCAGAGTGGTTTTGCCGCTGCCGGACGAGCCGAGGATCAGACATTCTTCACCGGCGCTGAGTTGGAAGTTAGGTAAATCCAAAACCACGCGATCTCCGTAACGATGGCGAATGTTGTTGAGTTCGATCATTGTTACACTAACGGCGTGCCGCCCTCATCCCTAACCCTTCTCCCTGAGGGAGAAGGGAATTCTCATTTCACCAGGCAGGTGCGCAATCCCGCTTCGAACACCTCTTTCGGCAAATTCCGACCGATGAATACCAGTACGCTTTCACGCGCTGCATTTTCCCAGGGGTTGCCTAAATCGCTCGCCATCAGCATATGCACGCCCTGGAACACAACGCGCTTGTCGTTCCCCTGCACATTCAACACTCCTTTGTAACGGAGCATGTCGGCGCCGTAGATTTCGACGATGCCGCCGAGGAAGGTGTCGAGCTTTTCCATGATGAACGGCTTTTTGTCGCGAAACACGAAGGAGGAAATTTCGTCGTCGTGTTCGTGATGGTTATCTTTGAGGAAATCCGGTTCGATGGCGAGAATGTCATCGAGATTGAAGCCGCGCACGTCGAGAATTTCGGCGATATCCGTCTTGCCGAAATGCACAGTCCGAATCGGCGCGCGCGGATTGAGACCGCGCAGACGTTCGGTGAGCGCAGTGGTTTCGCTCGCGCTGACCAGATCGCTTTTCGAAATCAGAATACGATCGGCGAAACCGACTTGTTCCTGGGCTTCGTGATGTTCGTTGAGTTGCATCGGCGCGTGCTTGGCGTCGACCAAGGTCACCACCGCATCAAGCAAATAATGTTCGTGCACTTTATCCTCGACGAAAAACGTCTGTGCAACAGGCGCCGGATCGGCGAGGCCGGTTGTCTCAATCACCACGCGATCGAACTTAAGTTCACCGCTATTGCGCTTATCCGCCAAATTGCCGAGGATGCGCACCAAATCGCCGCGCACGGTGCAGCAAATGCAGCCGTTATTCATCTCGATGATCTGCTCGTCACCATCTTGCAACAAAATCTCGTTGTCGATACCCGCTTCGCCGAATTCGTTTTCAATGACGGCGATGCGCTGGCCGTGATTTTCTTGGAGGATGCGGTTGAGCAGCGTGGTTTTTCCGCTGCCGAGAAAACCGGTGAGGATCGTGACTGGTATTTGAGCGGTAGCCATTACAAATTGTTTACGATTCGAATGGCAGTTATCTTAACAGACTGGGTTTCGCCCGTGAGCCAAGAGGTCACGCGAGCCTATTTCCGCGATTACAAACGTAGCTTGAGCTTTTGCAAATCCACTGACGCGACTTGTTCGATTACATCGCCGATGCTCGCCAAATCGGAATGATCTTGGCGGAAGATCATAACCGCATCGAAAGCTTGAATGAGGTTTCCGTCCGTAGCGCGAATGTTGCGCTTTAGCACGTCGTATTCTCCGAATAATTGCTGGCGCTCATCGGCGGTGTAAAGCGACAAAATTCGCTGTACGGATTGGATAATGGCGAGGGATTTTTGAATCGAAACGCAGTCTTCTTGCAAACGCTTCAAGTGATCGAGTTCTGCTTTCAAGAGCCGGTATCCTTCTATTGTTTTTGTTGTTCGTTGTTTTTATAAGCTTAGCTTTTTTGCCTCGCAACGCAAGGCAGGTCTTTGATACAGCGGTATGACCCTAGGATAACCAAACGAGGTTTGCAAATTGCCAGTATTTTGCGTGGCCCGGCCACCCGGTTTATATCGTAATAAGAATTACTCGCATTACGGCGAGCGTTACAGTATGATTAAAGCTTCAGAAAAATGAATTGGCGCAATGTCCGTTACGGTAGGCGATCCCCGCTCCGCACTGTTCGAACGCCCGGCGACTTTTGACCGCGGGGGGATGGCGAATGCCGACAAGGCTATGAGTAAAAAAGACATCAGTCTCGCAGACCTCCCGATCGGCGCCACGGCGACCATTACGTCCGTTAGCGCATCAAACCACGATTCTGACCTCCCACTCATTCAGCGGCTGGTCGAGATTGGCTTCATCCCTGGAGAAAAAGTGAAAGTGATCGCTCACGGCCACCCTGGGCGCGAACCTATCGCCGTACGCATTGGCGGCGCCACGTTCGGACTGCGCCGCTTTGAGGCTGACTATGTCTACGTTGCTATGGAAAAATAGGCCGTGAGCGCCGCTAATTCCACATTACACGTCGCCTTGCTCGGCAATCCCAATTGCGGGAAAACAGCGCTGTTCAATTTGCTCACCGGCGCGCGGCAAAAAGTCGCGAATTACGCCGGCGTCACAGTCGAACGAAAAGAAGGATTATTTACAACGGCCTCCGGCAAGCGTGTGCGCCTGCTCGATCTGCCAGGCGCCTACAGCCTCAACGCCATTAGCGCCGACGAAACAATAACCCGCGACGTGATTCTTGGAACGGCGCAAGGGGAAGCGCGGCCGGACCTGGTGGTTTGCGTGACGGACGCGACCAACCTCAAGCTCAACTTACGTTTAGTGATCGAGGCGAAACGCCTGGGCATTCCCATGGTCCTCGCGCTCAATATGAGCGACACCGCGCACAAACGCGGCATCCAGATCGACACCGCGAAACTGGAAAAAGAGCTCGGCATTCCCATCGTCGAAACCGTGGGCGTGCGCCACGGCGGCGCAAATAAATTGATCGCCCACATTGATATCCACGTCGCGCCGACGCAACTCTCGCCACCTAACTGGATAGCGCCAAACATTGACGACGTGCTCTCCACCCAACAAGAAGTGCGGCGCGTATTCGCCGCTGCGGTGAGCGAACCGCTGGTAGATACGCGCTGGGACGACGCGATCGACCGGGTCGTGTTGCATCCCGTTTGGGGCATGTTGATATTGGCGGCGACGCTGTTTCTGATGTTCCAAGCGGTGTTCAGTTGGGCCGCGGCGCCAATGGATGCGATCAAAGCGGGCGTGGGATCAATTGGCGAATTCGTCAAGGCATTCATTCCGGAAGGATTGCTGCAAAGTTTGTTGGTGGATGGGGTGATCGCCGGGGTCGGCAGCGTGCTGGTATTCCTGCCGCAAATTTTAATTCTATTTTTGTTCATCCTCGCGCTGGAGGATACCGGCTATCTACCGCGCGCCGCGTTTCTGCTGGATCGCGTGATGGGCACGGTGGGTTTATCGGGCCGCTCTTTCATCCCACTGTTGTCGAGCTTCGCCTGCGCCATTCCAGGCATCATGGCGACGCGAACCATCACCAATTGGCGCGATCGCCTGGTCACGATCATGATCGCACCGCTGATGACTTGCTCGGCGCGCCTGCCGGTTTATGCGCTCATCATCGGCGCGTTTATCCCGGCAAAAACTATCGGTGGAATTTTCAACTTGCAAGGCGTGGTGTTATTCGGTTTGTACTTTGCAGGAATTTTTAGTGCGATGGCTGTCGCGTGGGTGTTCAAGCTTTGGCAGGGCAAATCGGGGCGCCATCCGCTGATGCTGGAACTGCCTTCTTACCATTGGCCGCATCTGCGCAACCTCGCCATCGGCCTGTCGGAACGCGTCTGGATTTTCTTGAACCGAGTCGGCACCATTATCTTGACGTTGATGATTCTGCTGTGGTTCCTCGCTACTTTTCCCTCGCCACCGGAAGGCGCGACTGGCCCAGCGATTCAATATAGCTTCGCCGGCATTATCGGCCGCGCGCTGGAAGTGGTCTTCGCTCCGATCGGTTTCAATTGGCAAATCTCCATCGCCCTCATTCCCGGTCTCGCCGCGCGCGAAGTCGCGGTCGGCGCGCTGGGCACGGTGTACGCGTTATCCGCCGCGGGCGATCAAGTTGCCGACCAATTAACGCCGATGATCGCGCAATCTTGGTCGCTGGCCACCGCGTTTTCGTTACTCGCATGGTATGTATTCGCGCCGCAATGCATTGCGACATTGGCTGCGGTCAAACGCGAAACCAACTCGTGGCGCTACGTGATTATCATGACCGGCTATTTATTCGGCCTAGCTTACCTCGCGTCCTTCATCACCTATCGCGTCGCATTGGCGCTCGGAGCCTGACATGTGGCAAAACCTGATTGTTTACTTCATTGTCGCGCTCGCCGCAATTTACGCGGCGTGGCGCTGGATGCCGATAGCCTCACGCGCAAATGTCGTATCACACGCGATCTTGTTTTCAAAACGATTAGGATTATCGAATGCGAATGCGGCCAACTGGCAAGCGCGCGCGTCGGCAAAAACCGGCTGCGGCAGTTGCGGGCCGTGTAAAGCCTGCAATACAACAGCTCAGCCGTTGGCCTAGAAGCCGCGTCCTGCTTGGTTCTTCAGGCATGGATCAAAGATCGAAAAACCTAACTTACACCGATTTGTCATTCCCGCGAAGGCGGGAATCCATTTGGCGCTTGATTTGCTACGGTCCTATGGATTCCCGCCTTCGCGGGAATGAGGGGCTGGCCTCGGGCCACACCGTGGTATTTAATGACTAATCGAGATATCGAACGCCACCGCGATTTCGCACCGATTCCTCGTTCCAAAATTTCTTTTCGCTGACGCGCTTTAACTCGTCCTCAACCGCCATCTCTTTCTGATAAACCAGCTTTAGCTTAACGGCAACTTCGTCAGCGACCGACAACGGTATCGACACCACACCATCGCGATCGCCGACGATAATGTCGCCGGGTGAAATCGTCACGCCACCGCAACTCACACCCAGATTCACTTCCCCTGGCCCGTTGCGAAAACCGGAGTTCGGCGTCAGCCCACGTGCAAATACCGGCAGACCGACACGCAACAGCCCAACAATATCACGCACCAAACCATCGCAAACAACACCGACGACGCCGATCTTCTTCGCCCAATAGGCCCAGTGGTCGCCGATCACGGCGGCGGTCTCGTCGTTTTGCGTCGCGATGACGATCACATCACCGGGCTTGGCGACATCGAGCGCCGCCATTGCTGCGAGATTGTCCGTTGGCCCGCAGTACGCGGTAATGGCCGATCCGCAAAAACTGAAGCTTTGGTCGAGTGGCTTGATGCGGTAGTCGAGGCAGCCCTTGCCGTTGAAGGCATCGGTGACGTAACCGGTAGGCTGATTTTGGAATGCGGCGAGGAGTTTGGCGCTCGCGCGGGGAATAGTACGGCGGATCGTGAGTGCTACGGGGTCGCCGATCATGGTGTTCTCCTCATGTGGAACGTCGGGTTACGCTTTGCTAACCCAACCTACATTTTATTTGGCCTTGCCAGGAGGCAAGCAGCGCTTGCCTCCTGTCAAGGCATAGCCTGCGAGCCAGTATCCATAAGCCTTTCAGGCGGTCGTGTTTTAGAAAAAAGCGATGGTTCTCACTTCCACGCTCTCGCGCGGCAATGCATTCGGCGGCGTATTCGGATCTTCAAACGCACTGTGCGGCATGAAGCGCGCGCGCTTTTCGTCGGAATCATAGGTCTTGAGCATCAGCGCCTGCGTCGGTTCCATTTTCGGAAAGTAATACCAGCGATGTTGCGACGAGTGGCGGGTGACGTAGATTTCACCGGTGCGCTCGCGGTATTTGAGTTCCATGATCAGCCAATCCTCTGGCGCGACCGATTGCGCATCACACACGCCCAGCGGCAACTCTTCGACGCGATTGCGAATCGGTTTCCATACGTTATAAAACGCGACCCTGTGTTTGAGCAACTCATCCGCCTCATCCGGCAACAAATCGCGTACGCGCTGCGGGCCGGACTTCACCGTGTAGTCGCTATGCACCAACATCACGGCGGGGCGATTCAAGGTTGATTGCTGTTCCGGCTCGCGCTTGCGGATCGTGTGATCGAACACCAACACACGATTGGCGCCGGTGTTTTTCTTAACGAAGGCGACCACTTGCTCATAAAACGTGGAACGCACCGCGGCATCGTTG
>JANNFT010000109.1:0-8455 GCA_031380185.1 Pseudomonadota bacterium | reverse complement strand
AGTCGATTTAGACGAAGGCGTTCGAATAATGGCCCATGCCAATCTCGCCCTTAAAATCGGTGACAAAGTTCGTGTCACATTTTTCGATCACCATAACCGCGCCCTCCCCCGCTTCGAACCTCTATGACCGAATTTGATTTCGCCACGTTGTTGACGCCGCGTTCCATCGCCGTCGTCGGCGCATCGGATAATCCAAACAAAATCGGCGGCCGTCCGATCCATTTCATGCAGCGCTTTGGCTATCAGGGAAAATTATTTCCGGTGAACCCCGCGCGCAGCGACGTGCAGGGACTCAAGTCCTATCCGAATTTGGAAGCACTGCCGGAAGCGCCGGACTGCGTGCTCCTCGCTGTCGGCGGCGAAGCGGCGCTGCAAGCAGTTCGCGACGCGGCGAAGATCGGCGCGAAAAGCATTGTCGTCTCCGCATCGGGCTTCGGTGAGACGGGCGCCGCGGGACGCGCGATGCAGGACGACATGGTGCGGATCGCACATAGCACCGGCATGCGCATGATCGGCCCAAATTCTCAGGGCCTGGCGAACTTTGCGTGCGGCGCAATTACTAGTTTTTCCACATTATTTATCGAGCGTCCGCCCGCCGATGGGCCCGTCGCCATTGTCAGCCAATCGGGCGCGTTGTCCGTCGTACCCTATGCGCTGCTGCGCGATCGCGGCATCGGCGTGCGCCATGTGCATGCGACCGGCAACGAAGCAGATCTTTGTGTCGCCGAAGTTGCCAACGCGGTGATCGATGACGAAGGTGTGAGATTACTGCTGCTGTATCTGGAAAATTTCAATCGCCCCGATGTGCTCGCTCAAGCCGCGGCGAAAGCGCGCGAACGCGACATTCCCATCCTCGCGCTCAAAGCCGGCCGCACGCAGAGCGGTGCGCAGATGGCAACTTCGCACACCGGCGCGATGGCGACAGAAGATCGCAGCGTCGATGCATTTATGGAAAAGCACGGCATCCTGCGCGCCCGCGATGTCGGCGATCTGGTGCATAGCGCCGAGTTATTTTTGTCGGGACGACGACCCCGTGGCCGGCGCATCGTGATGTTGAGCAATAGTGGCGCGAGCTGCGTGATGGCGGCTGATGCTGCCGACGATTTGCGGTTGCCGTTGGCAAAGTTGCAAACGTCCACGCGCGAGAAACTAAAGGAATTGTTGCCGGGATTTTCCACCGCGGCGAATCCGATAGACCTCACGGCGTCTTTGCTCACCGACAGTAGTTTGTTCGGGCAAGCCCTTGCCGCAATCGGCGCCGACGACGAAGTCGATATGGTCATGGCCGCCATTCCCGTCGCCGGTCAGGGCTACGATGTGCCGAGTTATGCACGTGCCGCAGCGGCATTCATCGAGCAAACAGGAAAGCCCTTTGCCTTCGCCTCGCCGCTGGCGGAGGTGGTCAACGAATTCAAAATACAAAACGTGCCGAGCTTCCTTGACGAGCAAGTCGCGATGGAATCCTTAGCCACTCTTGCGAATTACACTGGCCGCCGAACCGCACCCCGCTGGCCTCCCAGGGCAGCATTGGCGGTAACGCCCGTCCCTATTTGCTCGCAGCGATACCTTAGCGAAGCGGAAAGTCTGGATTGGCTCGCAGCCAATGGCGTTGCGACCGTGCCGTTTCGTGTTTGCAAAAACGAATCAGAGATTCGCGACGCGATTCAGGCGCTCGGAAAACCCATTGCTCTCAAAGCATCGTCGCCGGACGTGCCGCACAAATCCGAACACGGTTTAGTATTTCTGAATGTTGCCGACGAAGCGCACGCGCTGGCATGTTTCGCCTCCATCAAGAAAAAACTGTCCGAACTCAACGCCAAAGACGAAGGCGCCATTGTCGCAAGCATGATCAAACCGCAGCGCGAACTCATGATCGGCGGCCGCATCGATCCACAATTCGGGCCGGTGGTGGTGGTCGGCGATGGCGGAAAATATGTCGAAGCGCTGAAGGATTTCGCGCTGTTGTTAGCGCCATTCACGATCGACGATGTGCTGAACGAGCTCGACGGATTACGCATCGCGCCCATATTGCGCGGCACGCGAGGTGAACCGGCATTGGACTTGCGGGCGTTTGCTGAGATGGCGGTTCGCATCGGCGAAATATTGATGGCGACCAGCGATCGCATTGCGTCGATCGATCTTAATCCGGTCATGGTTTTAGCAAATAGCCCGCACGAAAAACAAACCGCATTTGCCGCCGATGGATTGATCGAACTCAACCGATGATGCCAAAGCCAACCTCTGCTCACCACCTGTCATTCCCGTGAAAACGGGAATCCAGTGTCTTTTCGCTAACGACACTGGATACCTGCCTTCGCGGGGACGACAAAACCAAAAAGCGCCAAATGGATTCCCACCTACGCGGAAATGACAGACAATTATGACGATTGATTTTCAAACATTAAAAAATTGGTCTTTCCCGGAAGTCGAACACACTTATACCGCGGAAGACACCATGCGCTATGCGCTGGCCGTCGGTGTCGGTCATGATCCGATGGACGAACGCGCACTGCGCTTTGTCACTGAATACGACTTACACGCTTTACCAACCATGGCCGTTGTGCTTGGCTACCCCGGTTTTTGGATGACCGATCCGCGCAGCGGCATCGACACCACGCTGATTTTGCATGGCGAAGAAGCGCTGACCTTGCATAAGCCGTTACCCATCGCCGGGACGGTATTCTCTTGTCATAAAATGCAACGCGTCATCGACAAAGGCGCGGGCAAAGGCGCTATCGTCATCTACGACAAAGCGCTGTTCGACAAAGCCACGGGCGAATCATTGGCAACCATTACGCACACCGCATTTTGTCGTGGCAACGGCGGATTCAGCGCGAAGGACGGCATCAGCGATGCCGCGCCGCCGCCACCCAAACCGATGCCGACCACGCCACCGGATCTCGTTTGCGATTTGCCAACGCTGCCGCAACAAGCCCTGCTGTATCGCTTGCTGGCCGATCGCAACCCCCTGCATGCTTTGCCGAAAGCCGCTCTGGACGCGGGTTTCCAGCGACCTATCCTGCACGGCCTGAGCACTTACGGCGTCGTCGGCCACGCATTGTTGAAGTCCCTATGCAATTTTCAGCCCGAGAAAATCAAGCGCCTGAGTGTTCGATTTTCCGCGCCGGTGTATCCCGGCGAAACGATTCGCACGGAAATTTGGAGCAAGGAAAATCCCATTCGCTTTCGCGCAAAAGTGCTGGAGCGCGATGTCGTGGTGATTAATTATGGTGAGTTTGAATTGAACAGCGCGATGCCATAAGACCGATGATACGTCCACCAACCTCCGCCCACCCATTGTCATTCCCGTGAAAACGGGAATCCATTTGGCGGTGGCAGTAAACAGCGCAGCACGGATTCCCGCCTTCGCGGAACTGAGGGGCTGGCCCGGGGTGCCCTAGAGCCATCGGGCCACACCTGGGCACGTTATATCTAAACGTGAAACGGCCATGTCGACACGGTAATTTCGCATCTAAGCTGATTTGCGGTGCGCTTTGACGTACTCACGCAACGCCGCGTTAATGCGACTTTGATAGCGCTTGCCGGTCTCTTTAAAAAAACTCAATACATCC
Organism: Pseudomonadota bacterium; assembly: GCA_031380185.1. GTDB lineage: Bacteria > Pseudomonadota > Gammaproteobacteria > Burkholderiales > JALYOK01 > JALYOK01. The sequence goes on along the minus strand of JANNFT010000109.1, from coordinate 4,883 downwards.
GCATCCAGTCGCAGCGTGACCTGTTGTTTGTTTTCGGTCGGAACCAATGCACCAGGTCTGGTCCATTGAACCGAGCCGCTCTGCTGCGGAATATCGCTGTAGTTAATTTCGGCATCCGGCATTGTTGCTACGGCCGCCAAAAGCTTATGTTGCGCAGCGCTCAACGGAACGGGTTTCTTAGGGTTAAGTTTAAATTTCACGGTATTGCGCGCGCTCATATGCATCTGCCTTTCTCGCTGAAATCAATCGAATGATCTCGCCGTCAATGCCACGAATGGCATACACCACGGCAAGCAAAGCCGGTTCAACTAATCCTACGGTTTTCCAGCGGTCTTCGCCGTAGGCGTCCCGAACATCAAACGTTTCGATACGGTTCGGGTCAAGGAACACCCGAGCGGCATCTACAAAACTTACGCGGTGTTTACGAAGATTCGATGCGGCTTTCTTAGCGTCCTACTCAAAATCCACAACACAATCGTACTACGCTTGTAGTTACATATTAAAACAGCACGTTTGCGCGATTGACAAACGGGAACCTCGGTAGCCTGACGTCTGTGACCCACTATTGCGGATCGCGCGCCATGAAATGCAGACATTTACGATCGACCATGGCCGGCGGTTGATCCTAAAGAAAGGTCAAATGCTCCGATACGCCTGAACCGTATTATCATTGCTTATAAGGATCCTTTGCCAAACAGAATAAAAATGAATCAATCGGTTGCAGTGCAAAAACAGGTTTCTAGAATTTTAATAACGCGGATCAACGGATCCGGTGAATAACTGTTAGATTGCAGAAACACTCCCTATGACCGAAACAGAAATGAAACTGCGAGATGCAGGGACCCAGATGAAGATCGCCTTATCTCACGTAGCCGAAGAAGAAGTCGTTCGCTCTTGTGTCAATTCGTACATATCTGCGGCGCGAAGTGTCACCTTCGTAATGCAGCGCGAATCTTCAGACAACCCTGAATTGAAAGCTTGGTACGAGACGGAAATGTTGACGATGAAAACCATGCCGTTGCTGCGCTTCTTCAACGAGAAGCGTGTATATTCGATTCACAAGGGTGTAGTGGCACCAACCACGCATGTCGCGCCGATCAAGGATCTGACTGTCAATGGAGTTCCAACCACTGGCGACGGTACTATGACCTTCTTGCGTTTTGTAGGCGCCGAGGAATTTTTTCCTGGTGGCAGCGGCGGCGTCTTTCGGCTCTGCGAGCAATACTTTATCGTACTACAGGACCTCGTCGGTGCATGGCTGCGCAAGAGAACTGAACTTGGTATTTAGAATTGAAGCTGCAATCTGACCCATCACTCAAGCGGGGCGGCGCAAAAGCGTGCCGCCCTTAGTTCCACGTTAAGCGTCGGGACAATCCAATGGCTGACCTCGGAAGAAAATTGACCGGCGGCTGTCGTTGCGGAGACATACGCTATGAATTTTTGGGAGATCCGGATGAGGTACTAGTCTGTCACTGCCCAGACTGTAGGAAATCTGTCGGAGCACAATCTGTCGCATGGGTCTTCCTTGATATAGCCAACTTTCACATCACCAAAGGAAGTCCCGCGATTTACAATTCGTCGCCAGGTGTCGCACGATCATTCTGCGGCCGTTGTGGAACAACGCTGAGTTGGGTGGGCGAAAAGCAACCGGGCCGAATTGACGTAACACTTGGTAGCCTGGACGAGCCGGAAAAATTCATACCCACTAAAGCAGTTTACCGACGGCACAAACTGCCGTGGGCATCCGAAATCTGAATGCGATAGAAAAAAGTAGTGCCCGTGCTGAAAGCGATGATCAAGATGGAAATTGAAGCGAAAAGAAAGACATGAAAGCAAAAGTTATCGCCAAACCGACTAAACGCGATTTGTTTACTGAACTAGGTGAAGGCCTTACTGCGCTGGCTGAAGCTCGCGAAGGCAAACGAACCTTGCGCACCCATGCCGTAGAATACAAGCCTGCACCGAAGGTAACACCCAAGCAATTGATTCGCGTGCGCGAGCAGCTCAATCTCTCCCGCGCGCTGTTTGCCGCGTATTTGCGCACCAATGTTCGGACGTTGGAGAATTGGGAGCAAGGCCGCGCTAAACCTAATGCCCAAGCGGCTCTGCTGATCAATCTCGTCAAAGTATATCCCGACACAGTTCAACGCCTTGCCGCTATTTAAGCGCTCGTAACGACGTTCTTAGGAGAGCGATATTGCAGACCGATCCTCCCAACTGAGCCAGTGTTAAAGGGCCCAAAGCCCACAACGGGACACGCAGCGCAACAATCAATTGCTACGCGCCGCGCCACAAAACAATCTCTCAAGCTAAATGGCGCTGGAACGCGATCGCTTTGTCGCGAGTCTCTACGATGCCGAATGCGGCGAAGGGATCGATGCGTTTCTGGAAAAATGCGACCCCCGATCTTCGGCGCTAATTTATTCATACGCGAACCGTTGTATACATGCGATTTTACCTTCCAAGCGTTATCCAGGTGGCGCAACATTGTCGCTCGATTCCTTCAAGGGGCAAGCACTCGCATCGAAATTCTGGGCGCACGATCGCGCGAACACAAAAGTTCTTACTCAAGGTATCCTATAGGCATAAAACTTCCAGCGGAAAGAATTCGTTATGTCGCGAGTCAACTCACTTACGGTGACCGGTTACAAGTCAATCCGAGAACTGCGTGATTTTGCTCTCGATAACTTGAATGTACTGATTGGAGCAAACGGAGCCGGCAAGAGTAACTTCATCAATTTGTTCCGCTTGCTTAACGAAATGTACGAGCAGCAACTTCAAATTTATGTTCAGAAGCAGGGAGGCCCGGATGCATTGTTACACTTCGGTCGCAATACATCCGAACGATTACACGCCGAATTTTATTTCGCCAACAACGGCTACAAGTTCGATTTGGTGCCCACCGCGGACAACCGGTTAGTCTTTGAACAAGAGCAGAGTTGGTTTGCTGGGGTTTATCGCCCTACCAGCTCCGCGAAAGTATTGGGAAGGGGGCACACCGAATCCGCACTAAAGGACGCGACCGATACGTATTCTCCCTATGTCCGTGACGCGGTCAGAAGTTGGCGCGTTTACCATTTTCATGACACTAGCGATACCGCGAAAGTGAAACAGAGACATGCAACAAATGACAATCTTCGCCTAAAAATTGATGCTGCCAATCTTGCAGCTTACTTGCGTATGCTGCAGGAAAAACACAACGCAGCCTATCGTCGCATCGTAGACACCATACGCCTAGTGGCCCCATTCTTTGATGACTTCGTCCATAGACAAGGAGTGTCGGAAACTATCGAACTGGAGTGGACACAGCGCGGCAAACCCGATACACCTTTCAAAGCGCATATGCTTTCTGACGGTAGTTTACGCTTTATTTGCCTAGCAACGTTGTTGCTGCAACCTAGTCAGTTATTACCTCTGACGATTCTAATAGACGAGCCAGAGTTAGGGCTGCATCCCTATGCAATCTCGGTATTAGTAGATATTTTCAAGCAAGTGGCGGAGCAACATCACCAACTAATCGTATCCACACAGTCGGTAGAACTGATTAACGAGCTTTCACCTGAGGACGTGATCGTCGTCGATCAGGAAAATGGCGCTTCAACCTTCCGCAGGTTTAAACACGAGGAGTTATCGGGTTGGCTTGAGCAGTATTCGATGGGCGAGTTGTGGAAGCGCAACGTCATCGGTGGAAGACCGTAAGATGGTGGAGGTTATCGTATTTGCCGAAGGGCAGTCTGAGGAGCTGTTCATTAAACGCGCGGTTGCACCCGCCCTTCGAAATTTGCAAATCTTTGTAAAACCGCAAACTCTTCGCACATCGCAAGATTCAAAAGGGGGTGCAGTAACGTTCGATCGGTTGAAGTTTAATGCTCGAAATACACTCCGGCAAAACCCGAGCGCGGTTTTAACTACATTTATCGATCTTTATGGACTAGATACGTCTTTTCCCGCTTTCGATGAAGCCAAAACCAAAATCGATGTTCACGCGCGCGTGTCTTGCTTGGAGGCCGGGTTGCATACCGCTATCGTGTCGTACGTTTCTTGCCGCCCAGAGCGTTTCATTCCAAATATTCAACCGTATGAATTTGAAGGCCTTCTTTTCTCAGACGTCACTGCGCTATGTCGTGCGGAGTTAGACTGGTATAGGTATTCTGCGGCTCTAAGTCGTATTCGAGAATCGTTTGAGACCCCCGAGCATATCAACGACGGTTACGATACCAAGCCATCATCGCGGCTCGAAAATATACTGCAACCGATGTACAAAAAAACTAGGCACGGCCCGCTTGCAGCCGACCAAGTAACGCTCACAGTGATGGAGGCGCAATGCCTACATTTTGGTGCATGGATGAATAAACTCAGGTTATTGGCAACTATTGGTGGAATCAAATAGATACCAGTACGGAAGTCCGAATGACCGCACTCACTTCAAACCAAGCCCAAAACACTAAAGAGGCGATGACTCCAATTGGCCGGACTTAGCCTAAATTCCCCTTTCTTGAGACGATCCCGGCTCCAACCAAATCAACGCCGCCATCCGCCCCGTCTGGCCATCGCGACGGTAGGAAAAAAACCGTTCGGCATCATCAAAAGTACAGCAGTCGCCGCCGTATATATTTTCGACGCCTAATCGCCGCAGCCGCAGTTGCGCCAGCTCGTAAAGATTCGCCAGCCATTTACCGTTGGCCTTGGGTAGGAAAGCCGTCACCGCATTTTCATCGTTGTGGATAAAGGCATCGCGCACCTCATCGCCGACCTCATAGCGGGTTGGTCCGATCGCTGGGCCAAGGAATACCAGCAACTCCTCTGTCGGCACGCGCATGGCCTCGATCGTACGCTCGATCACCGATTGACTCAGCCCGCGCCAACCGGCATGCACCGCCGCG
>JANNFT010000462.1:0-4212 GCA_031380185.1 Pseudomonadota bacterium | reverse complement strand
TTGTCGTAGGCAAAGGCCCGAAAGTGGTTACTGAGCAAGCCTATCGAGAAGCCATGGACAAATGGCGCCCTGAGTTGCAAGCGATGCTGCGCAGCTATTTCGCTAAGCATGAACTCGACATGATCGCGTTTCCGCCATGTCGCGCACCCGCGCCACCGATTCCCGATCCACCCGTATCACCGGGGGCGGAAGTAGTTATTGGGGGCAAGAGTCAACCCCCGCGTTTCGTATTCGGCCGCAACGTCACCCCCAGCAGTAACGCCGGCATGCCGGGCTTAGTGATCCCCGCGGGCATGAGCAAATCGTGGTTGCCGATCGGTTTGGAATTCGACGCGCTGGAGGGCAAGGACCGTCGATTGCTTGCCCTGGGTCTATCGATTGAGCGCGTGCTCGGAGGTATTCCGGCGCCATCAGTATGAGTCGATCAGAAGCATGGCCGTTTAATGGGACAGTTTCTGTCACGGGCATGGGTAAGGCAAAGCACTTTTTGCCCTTTGAGGCTTCGGCAAGCTCAGCCAGAACGGATTAAATTAGCTAAGCGAACAGTATTGCGCCGAGAGCCGTGGCCGCAGCGGTTACAACACGTGCCGCGCCGGCAGCGGAGGGGTGGGCGTGATTGCGCATTTAAGATTCCAATACTCCCAGGAACGTGGATCAAAAACACCGGGCGGCGCCTGTTCGAGGGCTTCGCGATAATCATTCTGGCCAACGACTCCTTGCAGCGCGCGCAAGTCTTCGATCGTACCGTAGGTCATCACGTGCGCGAGGAAATGCGCCGCATCGGCCAATGCCTCGGACGGCTCCTTAAACCACACCACGCGCCGCGCCACGGCCAGCAGCGCCGGGGTTGTCGGCAACGGCTTCACAACGCGAACCCATGATCGGGACGCGTGGCGTAAGGCGTCAGCGCGGGTAGCGTGGTGACATCGACGGCTGCCACCGCTGCCGTGAGCCGTGCCTGCACTTCGACGGGTAGCGCGGGCACATCCTTGAAATAGCACAGCGCCTTGAGCGTAATCAGCGGATTGAAGCTGCGCCCGTAGATAACTGTTCCTGCGGCGAGCGCGGTTGGCAGATCGACCCCGTGCCGTAACAACGCGTCCATATCGAGATAGTCTTTAACCTCGGCGCGCTTTTGCACGACCGCCGCCTTAGTGCCCGCAATATCGACGAGCGAAGCCACATGCAGCGGCATCCCCTGCACCGCGTCGTGTGCCGCCACTTGCCCCAGGCCAAGCTCCCCGAAAAACGACAATAGCACCGGCCCATCGCGATCCACGCGACAGGTTAGCGTGTTCGGGGCGACCTGGACGCGTTCAGCATCTTTGAGATACGGCAGCTTACGCGCCAGATCATCGGGATCGAAAGGCGTATTCGAGAAAAAATCGAAATCCACCGACGCCCGATGGCCCAAACGCAGCGCCAGGGCCGTGCCACCGTAGAGTGTGAAGGCTTCCGGCGTAGCCCCAAGGTACGGCCACAGCTTGCGCTGCGGCGGTGGCAGCGTCGTTAAGTTAGGGGTGAAAACCGGCACGCGCAACATCTCCTTTCGGTGCAATCACTTTGCATTAGTGATGCATTGAACCCAACGTCGCAATCACTATCGTGAGCAAGCCGAGGATGAGGTTCATCCCCACCAGCATACGCACTTGAATCAGCGCCTTGCCGGCGGCCGGCCATTCGCGCCCCGCCACATAGCGTTTTAGCCGTGAGTAACCGGCGAAATAAACGTGACCGAAAATCAGCATCATGATCACGCCTAGCGTGAACATCGCGTGAATCGGCCAAAGCACTTTGGCGAATCCCCCGAGCAGCATGATCATGCCGAGGCCGCTCGCCAAAATGAGCAGCATCGCGACCCACACCCACGACAAAAATCGCCGCAGCACGCCATTCCAAAGTAGCAAGCGCTCCGGCGTTTCCAGCAGTTCAACCGATGCCGGACGCAACGCCATATAGGCGAAGAACATGCCGCCGACCCAAACGGTGACGCCCAAAATATGCGCCATGAGTAACCATTTCATTCTTCGATCTCCAAGATTTGGCGTTGAACCGATTCTACCAGCAGCGCCTTCACCGGCGCGAATGAGCGACGATGTTCGACGCACGGACCGTGGCGATTCAACGCCAGCAAATGCTGCCGTGTTGGATAGCCCTTATGGCCGGCGAAACCATACTCGGGAAATTGTCTGTGCAGGGCAATCAGCTCGGCATCGCGCGCGGTCTTCGCCAATATCGATGCGGCGGAAATAGCTTTGACTTTGCTGTCGCCTTTCACAATTGCCGCAACCGGCAGATCGAGCGCGGGGCAATGGGTTCCGTCCGCGACCACGAGTTGCGGCGTCGGCCTGAGTGCGAGCACGGCGCGACGCATCGCCAACAGCGACGCACGCAGAATATTGTGCAAGTCGATTTCCTCCGCACTGGCGAATGCAATTGCCCACGCCTTGGCGCGAGCCTTAATTTCCACTGCTAAACGATTGCGCTCGGACTCACTCAATTGTTTCGAATCGGCCAAACCGTCAATCGGGCGATCGCGATCTAAAATCACCGCTGCGGCATAGACCGGCCCGGCAAGCGGGCCACGGCCGGCTTCGTCAACGCCGCAGAACAGCGCCACGGTATGCCACTCGGCCGGCACTTCGACGAAATATTTCGCACGCTTAGAGACGAATTGCTGCATCATCCTAGAAACGGCAGTTGACCGCTCCTTCGGTTATTCAACATCATGGTTCCAATAAAATTATTCATAACTTGTGTACTCACCCATTTGGTGAGAATCCGCTACGGGGCGGATTGCGCGGTTCTGGCGGCGCAGGGCAGCGTTGCAACTCGTTGGAATGGAACGACCATTCCGCCTCGCCGCGCCTTGCCCTGCACCCCCATAACCGCACACTCCTCCCCGTCCAACTGCCGTTTCTAGGTTGAAATGAAGTTCTTGATCCTACCGAAAAGCCGACCTTCAACTTTTGATGCGTGCGACGCCGATAGCCGTCCGAACGAATGAATGGTCATGTTTCCTGTCCATATTCTCGCTTGGCTTCGAGGAGTTTGGCTGAATAGTACGCATTGATATCTGGTGGCAATCCAAGAAATGAGAATGTATTGCCCTCTCGTTCTAGAATATACCGAAAATAGAATTGGGTTGCGCGCCAGCAATCATCTAGCGATGGCACTTCCGCAATGAGATCTTGATCCAGGTGAGCCACAAATTTGTCTCGATATTGTTTGACTTTTTTTACGTAGTACTGAAATCCTTCCATGTTCATGCCGGGACCTATTGCCAATAGAAGACCGCTCTCAAAGTTAGAAACGTTCGTGACAACTTTTTTCCAGTAATGGGAGTCATTTACGTCTCCAAACAACTTGCACCACTCCAACACGGCGATATCGATACAGTTACCGTTAACGCTGACCCAAAATTCATTTTCTCGGATAAGTCGTTTATTTTTCCAACCAGCCCGGTAGTAGGCCATGTTCCGCGCAAAATGACAGCAGATTAGCAGAACTCTCCGAAGATGTTGCTCTCTAGTCATCAGAACACGAACGTTTGAGTTAGGCCCCATTACGAGTGAAGGTCCAGGTACGCGGCCCATATTTGGACAATTACGCCGAGAACCAAGAGGGTGCCCCCGAGAGCCGCGGTCTTCCTCTCGTCCGACCAGCGGGCACGGGCGATAACGTGCTCGGAGATTGTTGGGAAATAGGCGGCAATAGGGGAAACCAAATAGAAGAAGGTACCAACAGAGAGGGATTCAAGTTGAGCGGACGATGGTCCGGAAGGTCCGAGTAGGCTCCGAAACAACAAGCCGGCAGACGAAAAGAAGAACCCGTACAGGTTGTCGGCAATCTTTCCAGTAATGAGTGCTTGATAGCGTGGGTTTTGCGAAATAAGGCGCGAGAGGATAATAATGCCCGCCAAATCTGCGGTCAGGCCGATGATGTTGAGGACCTTGAACGGCTGGAGATTGGGGATGGCGACTAGTTTCGAACCGACCCACCAGCCTACGATGAAGTAGGCGGCCCAGAAGGGAAGATACTGCTTCGCAAACTGTCGCCACATGGCCTTGGGGCCTAACGGATAGGTTGAGTGGCGGGTAAAAGCGCGCAGCGGTTTTGCCCGTCCGCCTCGAAGCGCTGGTTAGGCAGCATGCGCTCCATATGTAGGTGCTTTGTCTCTTGGTGAATGCACGTCTAAGGCCGCTTCGCTTG
>JANNFT010000090.1:0-14728 GCA_031380185.1 Pseudomonadota bacterium | reverse complement strand
TGCCGCCCTTCAACAGTTGGCCAAAGCCCGCTACGGCAGCAGCGAAACGCATGCGCGGCGTCATCGCGCCTTGGCCTAGCGCTATCTTTCTCGGCCGGCACCTTGGTTTTTGTTACAGCGCCGGACGCCGGTTGCTTGTGGTTCTCGGTACACGCAGCGAGCGCCACGAGTACGGCGAGCCGCGCCAAAAAATAACTCAAAAGTCGATTTATGATAATTTTTCTCCGCTAATCAATATTGCGGATCCGCCACGAACTGGCCGGGAAATGGCGCTGCAATTCGCGCTGTGCGATTGCGTGGAATCACGCCTTGTGCGAGCAAATTTCGATAGCTGTCGTAATAAATCGTGATGATTTCATCCGGCGAATCGGAGGCGCGCTGAAAGTCGACATGCTGGGTGTGGGATGTTTCGTCGCCGCCGTGGCCGGTGCCGAGTTTCTTTTCTGCTTTCGCGCGCGGCACCGCTTGCGCTGCGCCAAGTTCATTGCTTTTGCCAAGCGCAGCGCGGCTTTCGGCGGGAGAGTTAGCGGCTGCCCGGGCATCGCGCTCGCTCAGTTCATTGTCGTCCGAGGAGGATAAAGGCTGCGGCGCTTCATTACGCGCGCGAAACAGCGCGGCGCCGATAACGCCAATATTGTCCGGGCGACCGCTGCGGGCGGCGTAGGAATCCGACACGGAGGTAAAGTAAAACTGCGCGACATGCGACATACTTTTGCGCCAACCTTTGATATCGGTTTGACGATCGGGTTCAAGCACGTAGCCGCTTTGCTGCCAGTTGGCCGTTGCGCCGGAAACGACGTTGACGCCGTCGACGGATGTAATGGCCAATAGCGCCTGAGCGGACTGATTTCGCATTATGATTTGATAGCGATTACCTGGCTTGCCGACGACGTAATAGCGACCTTCGTGCTGATAAACCGCTAAGTTACGCCCTTGGCTGCGATCATAAACCGACAGGTCGGCCAGATTACCCAGCGCCCAGGAATGCGCCGATGCGACTAAAAGTGAAGCTGCGAGCAGATAGCGTTTCATTGCCTGCCTTTATTGTGATTAGGACAACGCTGTAAACGCGGGTAATGACGGGCAGGGTTAAGTCATCGATATAATTTTTTGCCAAAGGCGATACGGTTCAGTTGCGCGATCGCGCCAGAACGCCCGTCCAGTGCGGCGTTTCAGCCTAGAAACGGCAGTTGGACGGAGTGGAGTGTGCGGTTATGGGGGTGCAGGGCGAGGCGCGGCGAGGCGGAATGGTCATTCCATTCCAACGAGTTGCAACGCCGCCCTGCGCCCTCAGAACCGTGCAATCCGCCCCGTAGCGACGTCTCACCAAATGGGTGGGCGTAAAATTTATGACGAAATTAATTGAAATCATGATGTTGCATCCTCGACGCAGCGGTCAACTGCCGTTTCTAGGTTCAAGTGCATGCCTGGTAAGGCAAGGCAGGATGCGCCTTCCGGCGCAATGGGCTATTGTTGTGCGTTGCCCGGCTCATGAGTGAGTTGATCGCGGCTCATTGCGATCACGCGATCGCGTCCGCTACTTTTCGCCACATATAACCCCTGATCGGCGCGCCGCAGTAGGTCGATAATGTCGTCGCCTTGGCGGAATTCCGCGATTCCGATCGACACCGAGGTATAGATGCTGAAAGATTCGCACGCTAACGCAGTCGTGCTGATTTCTTGCCGTAATCGCTCGGCGCTTTGCCGCGCTTCCTCCAACTGCGTCGCCGAATAGACCAGGACAAATTCTTCGCCGCCAAATCGAGCAAAACAATCCGTCGCGCGGACGTGACGCTGTATCAGCGTGACGACCTGCCGTAGCACGTCGTCGCCGGCGACGTGGCCGTAGGAATCGTTAATCCGCTTGAAATAGTCCAGATCGATCACGGCCACGGAAAATACGGTTGCGGCACGATCCGAGCGGGATTTTTCGCGCGCCAGAAAATCCATCAAATAGCGCCGGTTGTGACAGTTGGTCAACTCGTCCCGCGTCGCCATCAGACTAATTTTCTCCAGCGCATTTTGTAACGCGCCGTTATTTTTTCTAAGCCGGGCGTTGAGCTGCGACATTTGCACGTGGGACTCGGACAAATTCGTCACAAGACGTTCGTTGTCGAAGCGTAGCCGTAACATCCGCGCCGTAGCCCGATTAGAGCCGGTGGCCAATGCGAGCAGCATGACGCCAAAAACAACACCCGCCCATCCTAGCAAGCCATAGTTTTCCCAATCGTCGTTGATCAGCATTATGATGCTAGGTGCAAGGATGACCACGATATAAATCAACGCCACCGCAAGCCAAGACGAAAATGTAATAGTAGCCGCGGCGGCGCCAGCCATGATGAATAACACCAGCAGCATGTTGTAATGGGGAAATTTGTCAGTAAAAAAAAGGGGACCGGCCAGTCCCCACGCAATACCGTCGATAATCACCGTGAAGGCAAGGAGGTAAAGCCATTTTTTGTCGCCGGCTTCAGAAAGGTCAGCGCGCCGGGTAAACGCAAATGCCAACCAGAACGCGAGAATTTGCGCGGCGATTAATATTGCAACCCAGATCGCGACCCGTTCTTGAGCCACAACGTTTCTCATGAAGAAAGCCAACATCGAACCCACCACCAAGCTTGCGATAATGTTGACCGGTATACGCTTGTAGAGCTCACCCAGCAGCTCGTTAAAGATCGGCTGTTCTTCTTTATTACGAGGCGCCAGTAAGTAGTATTCGGATAGCTTGATCATGCGTTACTTTTAGATACAGACTCGTTATGCATAAGCCGGTACGGTGTTTACCCCACTCATTACCGCCAGCATGCCACAAAGGACTACAATACGACACCCCACTGAAAGGGAACCGCGTGCCCGGCCTCTCCATGATTGTAGTGCGCATTTTTCTGTTTTCCGCCATTCTGTTAGCGACACGCGTTGGCATTGCCGACCCGGCCAATACGCCTGAGCGCGACGCCACCGGCCCCGGCATTTGGTGGAATTGGGACGTGAGCCGTGAATGGTCAAGCAAACATCGACTGGCAAAAGGGGCCGTTAAGCTCTACGCGGATGCGCAAAAAACCCAAGCACTTAAAGTCGAATCGCTGCGATTTTCGCTGGAATTAGACTGTCCGATCTCTGCTGGCACAGAGTTGGTGATCAATGAAGCGCACGATGCCAGCGAGCTTGGCGCCGAGGTGCGCTGCAACATCGGCAGCCCCGGAAAATTCGAGGCTCGCTGGCGCTTCGAGGCAATCGACTCGCGCTTTGGCAGCGTCTCGGAGCAGGGAACCGTTCAGAAATAGCATCGCTATTCGCAGCCGCGACTTAAAGCGTTAAAATTAAGGTCTTTCCGCACGCATCACCTTATGGACTCTCCTTTGGCCCGGGGCCAGGCGCCGCCCGCACCGCGCGCCGCTAACTTTTTGCGCAATATAATCGACGCCGATAATCGCAGCGGCAAGCATGGCGGCCGCGTCGCGACGCGTTTTCCGCCGGAACCGAACGGTTATTTGCATATCGGCCACGCCAAGTCGATTTGCCTGAATTTCTGCCTGGCGCGCGATTATGGCGGCGAATGCCACATGCGTTTTGACGATACCAATCCGGTGAAAGAGGATACGGAGTATGTCGATTCTATTCTCGATTCGGTGAAATGGCTGGGCTTCGACTGGGGAACACACCTTTATTACGCGTCCGACTATTTCGAAAAAATTTTCGACTATTCCGAGCATTTGATTCGCAACGGCAAAGCCTATGTCGATAGTTTGTCGGCCGACGAGATGCGCGGCTATCGCGGCACGCTTACGGAACCGGGCAAGAATAGCCCGCATCGCGATCGCGCGGCCGACGACAATTTGCATCTGTTCCGCCGCATGCGCGCCGGCGAATTCCCCGACGGCGCCCACGTGCTGCGCGCGAAAATCGACATGGCCTCACCGAATATCAATTTGCGCGATCCGGTGCTGTGGCGCATTCGCCATGCCCATCATCATCGCACCGGCGACACGTGGTGCATTTATCCGATGTACGATTTCACCCACGCCATTTCCGATGCGCTGGAACATATCACTCATTCGATATGTACCTTGGAATTCGAAGACCACCGCCCGCTCTACGATTGGGTGGTCGAAAGCGTGCCGGCGCCCTATCGCCCGCACCAATACGAATTCGCGCGGCTTAATCTCACTTACACGGTTCTGTCGAAACGCAAGCTGATTGAATTGGTCGAAGGAAAATTTGTCGATGGCTGGGACGATCCACGCCTGCCGACGCTGGTCGGCGCGCGCCGTCGCGGTTTCACACCGGAAGCAATGCGCTTATTTTGTGAACGCATCGGCGTTTCGAAGGCTGATTCGTTGATCGACATGAGTGTGCTGGAAGATTGCGTGCGCGAAGATTTAAATGAACGTGCTCCGCGCGCCATAGCCGTGCTCGATCCGCTGAAGCTCATTATCGATAACTATCCGGACAGGACGGAGGAAGATTGCCTCGCGCCCAACCATCCGCAAAAACCTGAGCTCGGCAAGCGCGTCGTCAAGCTCGGCAAGGAACTCTGGATCGAACGCGATGATTTTATGGAAGTGCCCAGCAAAGGCTATTTCCGTCTCGCGCCCGGCGCCGAGGTACGCTTGCGCTACGGTTATATCGTCAAGTGCGTCAGCGTCGACAAAGACGCGAGCGGGAACATCATCGCGATCCATTGCACCTACGATCCGAACACTAAGAGTGGGATGGAAACGCGCAAAGTAAAAGGCAATATCCATTGGCTCTCGACTCAACATGCAGTGCCCGCCGAGGTGAGATTGTATGACCGCTTGTTCAACGTACCCAATCCGGGCGCTGGTGATCGCGACTACAAACTCGACCTCAATCCCGCGTCAAGGACAACTGTCACTGCGTATGTTGAGCCCATGCTGGCTGGAGCCAGACCCGAAGACCGTTTTCAGTTCGAGCGCCACGGCTATTTTGTCGCCGACCGGAAAGACCATGGCGCCGCTAAGCCGGTGTTTAACCGCGCGGTAACGCTGCGGGATTCTTGGGGTCAGAAGCTTTGATGTTAATCGTACGGAAAATTATGCGCTTCCCCCTCACCCCCACCTCTTTCCCGCGCGCGGGAGAGGGAGCCCAATCCCCTCCCGTCCGGGGAGAGGGTGCAGGGTGAGGGGGCGCTATCAAATTGATAGATACATAACAAATTGCCGCAAACACGCCTCTCCATCCTAGACCAGTCGCCGATCCCAAGTAACCGTACGGCTTCGGACGCTTTACAAGCTACGCTGGAACTCGCCCAAGCTGCAGAGCGCTGGGGGTATCACCGCTATTGGCTCGCCGAACATCATGGCTTACTGGGCCTGGCGGATCCCTGTCCGGAAATCTTGCTCACGCGCATCGCCAGTATCACGCAAAAAATCCGCGTCGGTGCCGGCGGCATCATGCTGCCTTATTACAGCCCGTTCAAGATAGCGGAACAATTTCGCATGCTGTGCGCGTTATTTCCGAATCGCATCGATCTCGGCGTCGGCCGCGCGCCGGGCGGTGACCGGCTGACGGCGCAAGCGATGTCCGGCGGCGCCTACAACAGCGCCGACGATTTTCCGCAGCAGGTGTTCGACATGGTCGGCTATCTCGACGGTACGCTCGCGGAAAATCATCCGTTTGCGGGGGTCACGGTGCAGCCGAATACCGGCCAGGCGCCGGAAGTGTGGATCCTAGGCTCGTCGGATTTCGGCGGCGCACTCGCCGCGCATTTGGGTTTGCGCTTTAACTTCGCACACTTTATCAATGCCCACGGCGGCGAACAAGTCGCACGTGCCTATCGCGAGCAATTTCGACCATCGCCGCGCGAAGCCAAGCCGTATTCCATGGTCGCGGTGTTCGTGATCTGCGCCGATAGCGATGCCGAAGCAGAAGCGACGGCAAGCAGCATCGACCTGCGGCGCCTGCAAATGGATTACGGCCTCAACACGCCGATCCCAACGCGCGAGGAAGCCCAAGGCCGCAGCTACAGCGACGAGGAAAAAGCGCGCATGCAGTTTCATCGCGGGCGCTCGGTGATCGGGACGCCGGATAAAGTTTGTGCGCGTTTGCGCGAGATTCAACAGCAGTTCGACGCCGACGAATTGATGGTCATCAGCGTCACCGGCGACTATGCTTCGCGGCTGCGTTCCTACCAAATACTCGCCGCGGCTTGGCCGCTGCCATCCTCCCAAAGTTAGGAAAGCTCTGAATAAGTCCGATTTCGTCGTGGCTCTATGTTTGACTCACAAAAAATATCGCCTTACATATCATCCCTATGCTGCGTCGATATTTTTTGCTCGCGCCTTGCCTCACTTAGAACTCGAACTGATTCAGAGCTTCCTTAGTGTTAAGCTTTCGCTATATGAAAGCGGATTCTTTATTTCACATTCTTGCAGGTAATGGCCTGAGTTCACCGCGTACCAAAGCGGCTCCGGCTTTAGTCCGCGGCGCCCCGGAATGCATTGCTGCGAGCCAAGATCCATGCGCCCGCCGGCTCGATGGATGCGGTAAATTCATGGGCATTCGTTGCTTGATTTTTACTGCCGGCCTGCTCGCTGCCGTAGCGAGCATTGTCGCCGAGCCGCAAGCGGAATTACGCTCGGATGCCCTGTTCACGACGTCGGTTCAAGACGCTAGCGCCTATCGCCAGAGCGTGGCTTTTCCGGACGAAAAACGCCGCTTGCAATACTTGGATGGCTTCGATTCGCTGGCGCAAAAATGGGTGATGCCGTTTCTGCCCGGCGGCGTTTGGGGACGCGGCCCGTTGTCGAACGCCGATTCCTGCCTCAGTTGTCATATCAACAGCGGCCGTGGTTCGGCGCCCAGCATTGCCGGCGAGCCGATGCGCAGCATGTTGATGCGCGTCAGCGTGCGCGGCAAAGACGCGAACGGCGGTCCGCTACCCGACCCGAACTATGGTCATCAACTTAACCACCTGGGCGTCGAAGGTGACGTTCGCGGCGAAGCCGAGGCGTACGTCGACTGGCACGAACAAGCAATTCAATTTGCCGACGGCGAAACCATTGCGCTGCGCGCACCCGAGATCAAGATCGCCAAACTCGCTTACGGCCCGCTCGACGGCGCAATCGCCTTATCGCCACGCATCAGTCAGCCGTTGATCGGTCTGGGCCTGCTCGAGGCCGTTGCGGATGCGACTCTGGAAGCGCTTGCCGGCAGCGCCAAGCCCCATGGCATCAAGGGCAAAACCAATCGCGTTTGGGATATTGCGGCAAAACGTAAGGCGATCGGCCGATTCGGATTGAAGGCGAGCCAGCCCAATCTAAGCCAACAAATCATGGCGGCGTTTCACCAGGATATGGGTGTGACGTCTAATCTTTTCCCGGAGGAGAACTGTACCTCGATACAAAAATCCTGCCGCCAGGTGATCTCGGTGGCGCAACCGGAGCTCGGCCCGAATCAGTTTGTTCCACTATTATTCTATGTGCGCGCCAACGCGGCTCCGGCGCGGCGCGCTGTTGACGATCCCGAAGTCAAGCGTGGTGCAGCGCTGTTTAAGGACGCCGCCTGCGTCTTGTGCCATGTAGCGGAGCTTAAAACCGGCCAGTACGCACCGATTCCGGAAATCTCCAATCAAGTGATTCACCCCTACAGCGATCTCCTGCTGCACGATATGGGCGAGGGCTCGGCCGACAATCGCGCGGATTTCGAAGCCACGGGAAACGAGTGGCGCACGCCGGCACTGTGGGGTTTAGGCCTGGCGAAAACCGTAAATGGGCACACAGAACTGTTGCATGACGGCCGCGCGCGCAACACCAGCGAAGCGATATTGTGGCACGACGGCGATGGACGCTTTTCGCGCGAATCGTTCCGGAACATGCCGAAGCAGGATCGCCGGGCTTTGCTGCGATTTTTAGATTCTCTATAGGTAAAACGTGTCCATCGCCGATCTTCGCAAAGACTACAAACTCGCCACGTTAGACGAACTAGACGTAGATCGCGATCCGCTTACCCAGTTCGACAAATGGTTAAATGAAGCCATTGCCGCCGAACTTCCCGAGCCAACCGCTATGAGCTTGGCCACCGTCAACGGCGCCGGCCGGCCCGCCGCACGCATCGTGCTACTCAAAGCCGTAGATGTGCGCGGCTTTGCGTTCTTCACCAACTATGACAGCAGCAAAGGCGAAGAAGTCGCCGCAAACCCGTGCGCCGCGCTCGTGTTTCATTGGGTTGAGTTGGAGCGCCAGGTGCGAATTCAAGGCGTCGTAGAGAAAGTATCAGCGGAAGAATCTACTCATTATTTCAGCATCCGGCCGTTATTGAGCCGCGTCGCCGCCTGGGCATCACCACAAAGCCAAGTCATTCCCAATCGCGAATGGCTGGAACAACGATTCGCCACCTTTAGCGAACGCTTTGGCGACAATGTGCCACTACCGCCGAATTGGGGCGGCTATCGCGTGATTCCGGAGACAGTTGAGTTTTGGCAAGGACGCAGCAGCCGCTTACATGACCGATTATGCTACCGTCGTGGCGTCGACGGCATGTGGTCGATTGCGCGACTCGCGCCCTAAAGTTAGGGGGTGAGCGCGGATTTCGAGCGCCTCACAACGACCCAGACAGGCGCCGCAGTAGTTCTATAAAACGAAAAAGGCTGGGACTGGCCCAGCCGTTTTAAGTACCTAAATATCAAGTTAGCTTAGGTGCGCGCTAACCAGTTTGGTCATCTCGAACATTGAAACTTGCTTCTTGCCGCCGAAGACTGTTTTCAGCTTATCGTCCGCATTGATCATGCGCTTGTTGGCGGGGTCTTGCAGTCCGTTCTTCTTGATGTAGGCCCAAATTTTCTTGGTCACTTCCGTGCGCGGCGCGGGAGCGCTACCGATGACCGCGCCCAGAGCGGCACTGACATTCATCGCCTTCATGAAAGCGGCGTTCGGGGTGCGCTTGACGGCGGGTTTCTTCGCAGCCGCGGGCTTCTTTGCCGCAGCCGGTTTCTTTGCAGCGGGTTTTTTCGCCGGCGCCGCTTTTTTCACCGCAGGTTTCTTGGCGGCGGGCTTGGCCGCGGGTTTCTTAGCCGCAGGCTTTTTCACGATGGGTTTCTTTGCAGCGGGTTTTTTTGCAACAGGTTTCTTTGCAGCGGGCTTCTTGGCAGTTGCCATTCTTAAATCCTCCTTTAATGTAGAGTCACTTTCAAAAGATTAACGCTCTCGCGTCGTACCAGTCTATGCTCATCTCGGAGGATGCCGAGTCAAGAAGCGCTTGTCAATGCATTCGCGCTGAAAAAAACCGCAACATGAAAAAATCTGCGCTGGATGCAACACCTATTTTCATAGACAATTCCAGACATCACACCAAGACCTGAAAAACTAACAGCCGTGTTCCGGCGCCTGCGCATCCTCATTCTGCTGTTTATCCTCGCCGGCGTCGGGTTCAGCACCTGGCGCGCGAAACTACGCGTTGCCGATTGGCGCTATCCCCTGCGGGTCGCCGTTTATCCGATTAATGGCGATCAGAGCGCCGCCACCGCAGCATACATTTTGCAACTAAAAAGCGACGTATTTGAACCGATCGCCGATTTTCTGGACGAAGAAGCGAAGCGCTACGATGTTTCCTTAAGTTATGGAAAACCGATTAACCTGGTCCTCGCGCCACAAGTCACCAGCCAACCACCATCGCCCCCCAGCGGCGGCAACGTCTTAAAAATTATCCTGTGGAGCTTGCAGTTCCGCTATTGGGCCTATCGTGCCGACACCGCAACGGGTCCAAGCCCCCATATCCGCTTATTCGTGCGCTTTTTCGACCCCTCGACGCACGCAGTCGTGCCGAATTCGGTCGGTCTGGAACAAGGCATGATCGGCATCGTCAACAACTACGCCAGCAATAAATTTGAAGCGCGCAATAATGTCGTCATCGCCCACGAATTGCTGCACACCGTCGGCGCCCAGGACAAATATGATCCGCGCACCAATCAACCGCTGCATCCCCAAGGCTACGCCGAACCCGATGCGGAACAACTCTATCCGCAACGCTGGGCCGAGATTATGGGTGGTCGCATCCCGCTCAGCCCCAATAGCGCGGCGATGCCGCGCGGGCTAAACGAAACCATAGTCGGCGATCAAACGGCGCGGGAAATTCATTGGCTTAAGTGAACTGGCTGTAGAATGCCGTCCTGCTTTGCTCTACAGCCATGCCTTGCTGTGAGACAAGCACAGCGCGGGTTCTGGAATGGCGATTTGTTTCGAAACGAAGCGTCGGTTACCTATTTTTTAGGCCAAGCGTCGTCGTCGGACCAAATAGCGATGACGCGGGTTCGCTTCGGTCCCGATTGGTAACGCTCCAGTTTGACCAATACCGGATAAAGCGCCTCGAGTTTTGCCCGCGCGCGAGCCTCGTCGTCGAAGGTCATGACCTCGCCGGAATCGTTTTTGACGTCGTGCCAAACCTGGCTGTCATCTTCATATTGCAGCTTGAACAGGCCCATTAACTTTTAACTTGTTTGGCTTGCCACTCGGCCTCAAGTTGCTTGCCCGACTTGTAATGGGGAACGCGGAAAACCAGGCGCTTGTAGCGCTGCACAACCGGCGTCGACCCTTTCACCTCGTCGCGCCAATACTGGTCGCCCAAATCGAGATTGCGTTTCTCGTCCATGGACCAATAGCGCATTGAGGCCTCGCCGCCGAAAATGAACAATCGATCGTTGACGATGCGCCACGTGTCGGGATCGCCACCCCAAGGAATCCCATAGGCAATACCGTTAGCGCAAAAGCCGCCGTATTGCGGCGCGTAACGATTGGGGTTTTCGCCGAACATCTTTTTGTGTTTTTCGTTAACGAAGCGATAGGTCACGCCCTCATGTTGTGTTTTGATTTTAGCGTCGCCGAGTACGTGCTTAGCATCGGTGAAATAGGCTACCGGATCATGGCCTTTCAAGCCAAGATGCTTGTCTTCGCCATCGGAAATCGTGTTCGCGGTTAGTCCGGCGCAACCTTGCAACGCGAATAGTAAAATGATCGCGCTAAAAAATCCGAGTGCCCTGAGTGGATTCATACTTACGCTCCTATAAAAATCAATACGGCGACTATTGTAAGTCTTTCGCGGCGCTCATTTCCTGACGCGGCGAAATTTCTTGTATTGAACGATCGCCGCCACTCGGCGATAATATCGCGGTGCCTTCCCAGATCTTGCCATGTCGCCATCCGCACTGAAGCAACTGCGCGTCCTCGACCTCACCCGCGTTCGCGCCGGTCCGACTTGCGTTCGTATGTTTGCCGATTTCGGCGCCGATGTGATTAAGATCGAATCGCCGCCCGGCGTCGATCCCAACGAAAATATGGGCGGGCCGCGCGATGGCTCGGATTTTCAGAATCTGCACCGCAATAAGCGTTCCATCGCGTTGAACCTAAAAACCGCAGACGGCGTCGCTATTTTCAATAAGCTCGCGGCGACGGCGGATATCGTTGTGGAAAACTATCGGCCTGATGTCAAATTTCGCTTGAATATCGACTACGAATCGCTGAAAAAATTTAATTCTCGAATCATCCTCGCCAGCATTTCCGGCTTTGGTCAGGACGGTCCGTACGCCGATCGCCCGGGTTTCGATCAGATCGCCCAGGGCATGGGGGGATTGATGGCGATCACCGGCTTACCGGGACAAGGACCGGTGCGCGCCGGCATCGCTGTAGCGGATTCCAGCGCCGGACTTTATGCGGCGCTCGGCATCATGATCGCGTTGATGGAACGCGAGACCTCAGGCGTAGGGCAATGGGTGCAGACATCGCTGTTGCATTCACAAATCGCGATGCTGGATTTTCAGGCAGCGCGCTATTTGATGTCAGGTGAAATTCCCAAGCAAGCCGGCAACGATCACCCGACCAGCATGCCGACGTCGGTTTACAAAACCGCCGATGGCCATATCAACATCGCTGCGTCCGGCGAGGGCAATTGGCAAAGACTGTGCAAGGCGATTGTCCGGGAAGACATGTTGAACGATCCGCGCTTCGAGTCGGAAGCAAAACGCTCCAGCAATCGCGTCGCGCTGAATGATGAAATAAACCAAACCTGCGTCGCTTTCACCAGCCAAAGTTTGATTGCAAAACTCAACGCGGCGGGCGTTCCGTGCGGGCCGATTTATGCGATGAACGAAGTATTCGCCGATCCACAGGTGCAACATTTGCAATGTGCGGCGCGCGTCGAGCATCCGCGACTCGGCGCTATCAACCTGGTCGGCCAGCCGGTAAAACTATCGCGCACGCCGGCACAGATCACCTGCGCATCACCGGAACTCGGCCAAGATAGCGCTGCGATTCTCACTGAGTTGGGCTACACCGGCGCACAAATTGATCAACTTCGCGAACGTAAGATTATCCAATGAACGATAGCGCAAATATCGGCCAACTCATCGCGCGCAAAGAGGGCGCTATCGGCTGGATCGTTATCTCCAATCCGGCGAAACGCAATGCGCTTTCGTTTGAGATGTGGCGCGATTTTCCGAAGCTGCTGAATAGCTTCGCGGGCGATCCGGAAATTAGACTGGTTGTGCTCACCGGAGAAGGCGAGCATTTCGCCGCAGGCGCCGACATCTCTCAATTTGGCGAAAAGCGCAGCCAGGGTAATGCGTTGAACCAATACAACGAAACCCTAAAACATTCGACGGCGGCGTTATTGGATTTCCCGAAACCCTTGATCGCGAAGATTCGTGGCGCTTGCGTCGGGGGCGGCCTGGCGCTGATATTGGATTGCGATTTGCGCTTCTGCTCGGACGACGCGATATTCCTGATGCCCGCCGGCAAACTTGGCTTGGGTTACGAATTCGGCGGCATCGAGCGCA
The DNA here is from genome assembly GCA_031380185.1 of Pseudomonadota bacterium. Lineage (GTDB taxonomy): Bacteria > Pseudomonadota > Gammaproteobacteria > Burkholderiales > JALYOK01 > JALYOK01. Next base: position 1,944 of record JANNFT010000090.1, on the reverse strand, counting down.
TGGTGCAAGTGATCGGACCGAGTAATGCCTGCGATTTATTTTTCTCGGCGCGAAAGTTGAGCGCAGCCGAAGCAAAAGCGATCGGCGTCGTCACGCAAGTCTTTGCAAAAGCGGATTTTGATCGCGGCTTTGCTGAATACTGCACACAGATCGCGGCCAACGCGCCGTTGACCTTGGCTGCGGCGAAATTCGCCATGCGCGAAGTCTCACGGCCCAGCAGCGACCGCGATATGGCCAAAGTTCAGGCGCTGTATGAGGCGTGCTTCGGAAGCCAAGACTACGCCGAAGGTCGCAGTGCGTTCATGGAAAAACGCACGCCGCGATTCAACGGCAATTAGGCCGCCAGATTGATGCATATCCACCCGATCGCCATGACGCGATTGTTGTTAGTTTTTTTGTCGCTTTCATTGGCGATTACAAGTTTCGCGCAGGTCAAGATCGAGGACGCGGTAAAAAAACCTAGCAAACGCACCTTGCCCGCCGCATCGCAGGCAGACATCAAAAAACCAGTCGCGCCGCCGGCAAATAACGATAACGCTGCTAACACGCCATGTGAAAAAATGCCTGTGGGCTGCCCGACCACCTTCAAAACGGGCGCGTCGATGATCGCGCCGGAATGGTACGCCAAGCAGGAAAAAGATCCGAAAGAAGCCGCAAAGAATCGGCAAAAAGCGCTCACCTACCTCGACAAATATAAAACCCATGCGATTAACCGAAGGTGGGAACTCAACGACATTGCACGCGCTTATGCGTTTTTCGTGTCGCTAACGTATAACGTTTATTCAAAGGGCGATGGGCCCACTCCGGTGCAGATGGAGGTGATGACGCGACGTTTTCGCGCCGAGTTGAGCAAAGATGCGAAATTTCAAGCGAACAGCGATCGCGAGCGCCAGTTCATCTACGAGCGCTTGATTCTGGTCGCGCTCGATAACGAAGCCGGCTATGTTTACGCGAAGCAGCGCAATGATCAAATCTCACAAGAAAAACATCGCGAGCGCGCCAAGTTTTGGCTGGAAGATGTCATCGAAAAACCGGTCGATCAAATCCCCAACTATTGGAAATAATCCATGGCCTACGCTACCGCCCGCGACGGCGTAAAACTCTATGTTGAAGAAACCGGTTCCGGCACGCCGATTCTGTTCGTTCATGAATTTGCCGGCGACCATCGCAGTTGGGAACCGCAAGTACGATTTTTTTCACGCTACAACCGCTGCATTTCCTATGGCGCGCGCGGCTATCCGCCCTCGGATGTGCCGAACGATCCAAGCGCCTATTCGCAACAACACGCGCGCGATGATGTGATTGCGGTGCTGGATCATTTGGCAATTGAAAAAGCACATATCGTAGGCTTATCGATGGGTGGTTTCGCGACGGTGCACGTGGGCATTACCTATCCGCAACGCGCCATGTCGCTGGTTATTGCCGGCTGTGGCTACGGCTCGGAGCCATCGCAAAAAGCGCGCTTTCGCAGCGAGTCGGAAGCGGTCGCGAAAAACATCGAGCTGTATGGTGGCAAATATTTGGCCGAGCAATATTCGCTCGGCGCGGCGCGGGTGCAACTGCAGAATAAAGATCCACGCGCTTGGCGCGAATTTGCCGATCAACTGGCGCAGCACGCGCCACAAGGTTCGGCGCTAACCCAGCGCGGCGTGCAAGCGCAGCGGCCGTCACTGTGGGAACTGAAAGTTTCGATTGCTAAAATTGATGTGCCAGCCTTGATCATCACCGGCGACGAAGACGAGGCGTGCCTGGAAGCGTCATTATTTCTTAAGCGCCAAATCATGACATCGGCGTTGCTGGTCATGCCGCGCACCGGGCACACGTTGAATATCGAAGAGCCCGATGCGTTCAATCGTGCGCTGAGCGAATTTTATTTGGCGCAGGCGAGCGGACGCTGGGGTAAACGCGATCCGCGTTCGGTATCGGTGGACATGACAGTTGCGG
>JANNFT010000082.1:0-1502 GCA_031380185.1 Pseudomonadota bacterium | reverse complement strand
TGCCGTGCTTGCGTTGATGGGGCCGCGCGCTCGGGACGTGCTGTCCAAGGCAACCGATGCGGATGTAAGCAACCGCGCATTTCCGTTTGCGACATTGCAAAATATTGCCATCGCCGGTGCGCCGGTACGCGCGCTGCGCGTGACTTATGTGGGCGAGTTGGGGTGGGAATTGCACGTGCCGACGGAGTTCGCTTTGCGCTTGTTCGACCCGCTAATGAAAGCTGGAGAGGCGCATGGAATAAGGCTTGCAGGCTATCGCGCGATTGAATCGTTACGCCTGGAAAAAGCTTATCGCGCGTGGGGAAGCGACATCGGCCCGGATCACACGCCGCTGGAAGCCGGCTTGGCCTGGGCGGTAAAATTGCAGAAAGACATTCCCTTTCGCGGTCGTGACGCACTGCGCGAACAACAAAACGGCGCGCTAAAAAAACGCCTGGTCTGCTTCACCGTCGCTGATCCCGAAATCGTACTACTCGGGCGTGAAACGATCTACCGCGACGGCGAAAGAGTTGGCTGGCTTTCCAGCGCCGGCTGGGGGTACACTGTGAACAAGAACATCGGCTATGGCTATGTACGGCGTGCCGAAGGCGTGAGCGACGAATGGCTGCAATCGGGAAATTATGAATTGGAAGTGGCGAGCGAGCGCGTATCCGCCGCGTTGCATCTCGCGCCTCTATTCGATCCCACGTCAAGACGAATTCGTGGTTAAGTTTTTTGCCGCTAGTCTTCTCTAACTTTATAGAAAGGAATGATCATGTCCGTTGCAAGAGTCACCGAAATCATCGCCTCTTCCAAGAAAAGCTTTGACGACGCCGTCAATATCGGCATCGCGCGCTCCGCGAAGACACTGAAGAACGTTCAAGGCGCGTGGGTCCAAGACCAAACAGTCATCGTCGACGCCAAAGGCAAAATTAGCGAATACCGAGTGTCGTTGAAAGTGACATTTGTATTGAAGGACTAATTACTGTTAGCGTTGAAAAATAAAGACTTAACGTGACGGGTAACTCGCGCTGAAATAACGTCGTTCTAACTGGCCTAACCAGAAACCTTGGTCGCGGCGACGGGAGTTGCCAACGTGAGCGCCTTATAGGTAAGCCGGTTCGGGCCGCGACCGTTGGCCCTGGAGAAAGGTCTTTGACATCGTTTGCACACTGGCTAACTGAAATTGGGCTGGAAAGCTACGCGAGCGTGTTTGCGCAGAATGAGGTCGACTTCGATGTGCTTGCCTCGCTGACGGAGGCGGATCTTCAAGCGCTCGGGTTGCCCGTCGGTGCACGCAGGCGCCTCCTGCAGGCCATCGCGAAGTTGGATGGGCAAGGCGCTGCGGAGGCTGTATCGCCGCCGACGGCTTCATCAGCGCTTGCGCCTTCACCCACGCCGGAGCCTCCCACCGGCGAACGCCGCCAACTCACCGTAATGTTCTGCGACTTAGTCGGCTCCACGGCATTGAGCGAGAGGCTCGATCCCGAAGAGTTACGTAGCCTGTTGCACGAATATCGAAC
>JANNFT010000079.1:0-8203 GCA_031380185.1 Pseudomonadota bacterium | reverse complement strand
GTTTGATTTTTTCGTCTGGCTTGGCGCGTGGTGGCCGCATAGCGGGCTTTACGCAACGACGAGTAACGACTTCAGGCTTAAAAATACGAATTTTTTTTTATCTTTATTTATGAGACACGACACTAGTAGCGCCGTCTGCAGAATGTGACCTGTATTGAAGCGTAATTGTGGTTACTGGTAGGGTGGATCCGCTACGCTTGATCCACCCTACGTTTTGTTTGCCTTGCCACGAGCCGTGCCCGCCTTGACTCGTGGCAAGGCATAGCCCGAGAGCCAATATCCATGCGTGTCTCCGGCCCATTGCATCAACGACTCGGCACACAGCGTAGGCGTTTGATGCCATTCGGGCCATTCAATATTAAAAAACTGTTGTTATTTCCGTAACTTGCCTGTGTGGATTAGAATAGCGTTTTACCGAAGTATTCCAGAATAACGCCATGAACTCGCCGGTTCTCGATATCAAAACTTACATGCAAAGCGTCGGGCAGGAAGCTCGCGCCGCTGCGCGCTTGATGGCGAAGGCGAGCACGGCGATGAAGAATTGCGCGTTGCTTGCGATCGCGGCTGCTATTCGCCGCGATGTCGATAAGCTCTTGGCGGCAAACCAGACTGACCTGGAAGCGGCGCGGAATAAGGGCCTTGAGCCTGCCATGCTGGATCGCCTTGCTCTTGATGCCAAAGGCGTTGAGTCGATGGCGCAGGGCTTGGAGCAGGTTGCATCATTGCCGGATCCGATCGGCGAAATCAGCGGCATGAGTTTTCGCCCGAGCGGCATTCAGGTGGGGAAGATGCGCGTGCCTCTCGGTGTGGTGGGCATCATTTACGAAGCGCGGCCGAACGTCACGGCGGACGCGGCGGGACTATGTCTCAAATCCGGCAACGCCAGTATATTGCGCGGTGGTTCCGAGGCGTTGAATTGTAATCTCGCCATCGCTAAGTGCGTCCATGAAGGTTTGCGCGAGGCGGGATTACCCGAAACGGCGGTGCAGGTGATCGAAATCACGGACCGCGCCGTCGTCGGTGAGTTGGTGACCATGAAGGACTACGTCGATGTCATTGTGCCGCGCGGCGGCAAAGGCTTGATCGAACGGGTGTCGAATGAGGCGCGCGTGCCAGTGATTAAACACCTTGATGGCATTTGCCATACCTACATCGACAGTTCCGCCGACATCGATAAAGCGATCAAGGTGTGCGACAACGCCAAAACCCAGCGCTATGGCACCTGTAACACGATGGAGACGTTATTGGTGGCCGAAAGTATTGCCGCGCGCGTATTGCCGCCGCTGTGCAAGATCTATTTGGACAAAGCGGTCGAGCTGCGCGTATGCCTGAAGACCCGCACCCTGCTTGCCTCTGCAGGAATTACTCAGGTGACCGATGCAACCGAAGTCGATTGGCGAACGGAATATCTGGCGCCGATTTTGTCGATTCGCATCGTGCCCGATGTCGATGCCGCGATCGAACACATCAACACCTACGGCTCTTTGCACACCGATGCGATCATCACGGAAAATCACACCAACGCAATGCGGTTTTTGCGCGAAGTGGATTCAAGTTCCGTGATGGTGAATGCGTCGACACGATTCGCCGATGGCTTCGAATATGGCCTCGGCGCCGAGATCGGAATCTCGACCGATAAATTTCATGCGCGCGGTCCGGTCGGATTGGAAGGCTTGACCAGCCAAAAATACATCGTGCTCGGCAACGGCGAAGTGAGAGGATAGATTATGGCAGACCTTAGTTATCGAATAATTTTGCGGCCAGAACCTGAGGGGGGCTATACGGTAACCGTGCCAGCCTTGCCCGGTTGCGTAACCTACGGCGACACGCTGGAAGAGGCCAAGGCAATGGCTGGCGATGCGGTCCGCGCCTATTTGGATAGCATGCGCAAGCATGCTGAACCAGTGATCGACGACAGCGGCACGTTTGAGAGCCAGCTTCTCGTCGCGTATGCCTAAAACTCCGGTATTAACTTCGAAGGACGCAATCAGGATATTGGAACGCGAAGGCTTTATCCTTGACCACAGTAGCGGCAGTCATCGCGTCTATTTAAATGCCGAAACAAGCCGTCGCGCTGTCGTGCCATTCCACAACAAGGACTTGCCCATCGGCACGTTGATTGCAATTCTCAAGGCTGCGGGAATACCACGTGAAGAGTGGACAATCTGAATTCCATCGGCATCCTTGGCGGCAGTTTCGATCCGATTCATTTTGCGCATTTGCGTTTGGCGCAGGAAGCGCGAGATTTTTTGAATCTCAGCGAGGTTCGGTTTATTCCCGCCGGTCATCCGCCGCATCGTGGGCCGGCGAAAGTTCCCGACGTACATCGCGTGGCGATGTTGGAAATCGCCCTTAAGAATAATCCAAATTTTAGCGTCGATCCGCGTGAACTCGGCAAAACCGAGCCGACTTACACCATCGATACATTGCAATCGTTGCGAACCGACGTGGGCGATCAAATCCCGCTCGTGCTCTTCATCGGCGCTGATCAATTTTTGCTGATGCACACGTGGCGGCGCTGGCAAGCGTTGACGGACGTCGCGCACCTGCTCGTCGCGCTGCGACCGGGCAGCGAACCATTTTCGCCGAATAAGCTTATGCCGGAAGTGCGCGCTTGGTATCGGATGCATCGGCGCGACACCCCGGACGACGTTAATCAACAACCCGCAGGCCACATTTTTCTGCTCGATTTGACCCCGCTGGCAATCTCTAGCACGGCAATCCGTGCAACAATCGCAGCGGGCCAGTCGGCGCGCTATTTGCTTCCGGACCCGGTGCTCGATTATATTCGTGCCAATCACTTGTACATTTAAAGGAAACCGTACCCGTTCATGAGAATAGCCACATTGCGTAACGCCGTTGTCGAAGCCCTCGAGGAAAAGAAAGCGAAAGATATCCTCGCGTTGGACGTCCGAAACATCACATCATTGTTCGACTACGTCGTGATCGCGAGCGGCGATTCAAACCGCCAGACCAGGGCGCTCGCTCGCAATGTCCAGGATAGGTTGAAGGAATTGGGCGCCCACGTTTACGGGGTCGAAGGCGAGCAAACCGGGGAATGGGTGTTAGTCGACTTCGGCGATATTGTCGTGCACGTGATGCAACCGACGGTCAGACAGTATTACAATCTCGAGGAATTGTGGGCTTCCGCGAAGAAAGCGCCGAAGCCGCGCAAGGTGAAAACCGCAGCCGCTGCATAATAGCGATGAAAATCGCGATCGTCGCGGTCGGCAATCGCATGCCGAGTTGGGTGAATGAAGGGTTTCATGAGTATTCGAAGCGCATGCCGGCCGAGGTGTCGGTGGAATTGGTCGAGGTGAAACCGGAAAAGCGCGGCAAAAGCGAGCCGGCGGAAGGAATTTTGGCGGTGGAGGCAAAACGCATTAACCTTAATTTACGCAAAGCGCAGCCGGTGATTGCGCTGGATGAGCGCGGCGAATTGTGGGAGACGAAACGCGTCGCCACTTTTTTGCGCGACGCGATGGCAGATGCAATGAATCCGGCTTTTGTGATCGGCAGCGCCGACGGCCTCGACAGCAGCATTAAGGAACACGCAACGCATCGCGTCGCGCTGTCGAGAATGACGTTGCCGCACGGATTGGTGCGAGTGATCTTGGCAGAACAGCTTTACCGCGGCTGGTCGATACTGCAGGGCCATCCGTATCATCGAGTGTAGTGACTTTGACATGACAATATGAATGGCCTAGACAATAGAATTTATTTGGCGTCGCGTAGTCCACGGCGGCGTGAATTGCTGAAGCAAATCGGGATCAATTTTGAAGTGTTAATCCTGCGTAGTTTTCCGGCGGTGCGCGCCGATGTGGATGAAACGCCGCGTCCCGGTGAATCGCCCGGCGATTACGTGACACGGATCGCCACGAACAAGGCGACGACCGGTTGGACCCGCGCACTCGAACGGCGGCTGCCGCGCTTGCCTGTATTGGGCGCCGATACCACCGTCACGGTCGACGGCGAGATAATCGGCAAACCTGCTAACACCGGGGATGCGGCCAAGATTCTGCGCAAATTGTCCGGCCGCGAACATGAGGTGTTTAGCGCCGTTGCGGTGGCGCTGAACGACCACGTGATGACCAAGCTTTCTTGCTCGCGCGTGCGTTTTGCCGATTTGAGCGATGCGTTGATTCAGGATTACGTCGATAGCGGCGAACCGATGGATAAGGCGGGCGCTTACGGCGTGCAAGGGAAAGCCGCGACGTTTATCGCCGAGATCGATGGCAGTTACTCCGGAATCATGGGTTTGCCGTTATTCGAGACGGCGCAATTGCTGAAACAAATCGGCTTCCCGATACTGTAACGATCCTCCGTGAACGAACAGATTCTGGTCAACGTCACGCCGCAAGAGACTCGCGTCGCGATTACCGAGCAAGGCGTAGTGCAGGAATTGCACGTCGAGCGGCGTACTGCGCGTGGCTTGGTCGGCAACATCTATCTCGGCACCGTGGCGCGCGTTTTGCCGGGGATGCAGTCGGCTTTCATCGATATCGGGCTTGAGCGTGCCGCGTTTTTGCATATCGCCGATATCTGGAGCGTGCGCGACAAAGGCGATAACGGCACGCCGATTGAGCGCATCTTAAGCGACGGGCAAAGCGTTCTGGTGCAGGTCATCAAAGACCCGATCGGCAGCAAGGGGGCGCGGCTCTCTACGCAGATCAGCATGGCCGGCCGGCTCCTGGTTTACTTGCCGCAAGAGGCGCACATCGGCATCTCCCAGCGCATCGAAGACGAAGGCGAGCGCGCGTTGCTGAAAGAAAAATTGCAGCAATTGTTGCCGGACAACGAAGCGGGTGGATTCATTATTCGCACCGTTGCGGAATTTGCCAGCGAAAAGGAATTGAAGGACGATATTGAATATCTGACGCGTCTGTGGAATCGCATTCAAGAGAACGCCAAATCTGCGCCACCGAGTACCCTGATCCATCAAGATTTGAGTTTGGCGTTGCGCGTTGTGCGTGATTTCGTCGACGAAAAAACCGAACGCATTTTGGTTGATTCGCGCGAGACGTTCCAGACCGTGCGTGAGTTTGCCGAAAGCTATTGCCATGGCGCCGTGCCGTTGCTGGAGCCGTATACCGGCGAGCGGCCGTTGTTCGATCTATTCGGCGTCGAAGATGAAATCGAGCGGGCGCTGGCGCGTCGTGTCGATCTGAAGTCGGGCGGTTATTTGATCATCGATCAGACCGAAGCGCTCACCACTGTCGATGTCAACACCGGCGGTTTCGTCGGCGGGCGAAGTTTCGACGACACAATATTCAAAACTAATTTAGAGGCCGCGCAGGTGATCGCGCGTCAACTACGGTTGCGCAATTTGGGCGGCATTATCATTGCCGACTTCATCGACATGGATAACGAAGAGCACCAAGCCAGCGTGCTCGGGGAACTCAAGAAAAACATTTCGCGCGATCGCACTCGACTGACGCTGAATGGCTTCACCGCGCTGGGATTGGTCGAGATGACACGCAAGCGCACGCGCGAGAGCTTGGCGCACGTGCTGTGCGAACCCTGTCCGATGTGTCAGGGCCGCGGCGAAGTCAAAACCGCGCAAACCGTGTGCTATGAAATTCTGCGCGAAATCTTGCGTTCGGCGCGCCAGTTCGACGCAAAAGAATATCGCATCCTTGCGTCACAAAAAGTAATCGACCTCTTTCTCGACGAAGAATCCCAAAGCATGGCACAGTTGGGTGACTTTATCGGCAAGCCGATTTCGCTGCATGTCGAAACCCAATACTCGCAAGAAATCTACGACGTCGTGTTGATGTAGTATCGTCGCGTGCTTGTTGAACCTAGAAACGGCAGTTGAACCGCCGCATCGATCAACTATGAAATTCAGCGTTCAAACCGCCACGCTACCAGAACTTAGCATCCCGGAGGTCGTGGCCAAGTTGTCTGCGCATGGCTACGACGCCGTCGAGTGGCGCGTTCACGATGACTATCACATCAAACCTGCCGACGTGGTGCAACAAGCCAAACGAATCAAACTGCTACTCGCCGATCACGGTTTGGTGGTTTCGTGCCTGATGGGTTACGCAGCGCTGCCGGATCGTGATCAACACCAACGAGTCGCCGAAGCCTGCGCGATTCTCGGATGTCCTCGCTTTCGACCGGGCGCCGTGCTTTACGACGGAACCCGTAACTATCACGATATTTATCAAGCCGCGGTAGACGACATCGGCAGAATGTTGGACGCCGTCGCTGGCTACGGCGTCAAACCGGTAATCGAAACCCATTTTGGCACCATCGCGCCGAGTCCCGCGTTAGCACTGCGTCTAGTTGAGCACTTTGAGCCACAGCACATTGGTGTCAACTTTGACCCCGCCAATATGATTATCGAAGGTCACGAATCGTGGCAACTCGGATTGGAGCTGCTCGGCGCCTATCTCGACTACGTCCATGCCAAGAACATCGCCTGGCTGCGAGAAGGTGAGCGCTGGCGTTGGCAATTCGCGTCACTGAAGGATGGCCAAGTCGATTGGCGCGAGATCGCCGCTGCGCTTCACCAGGTCGGCTACGACGGTTTTATTTCTTTCGAGAACTTTTTCCAAGTGCCGATGCGCTCGCGCGGCTTTGTTGGTGAAGATTTAACGCACTATGCGAGCACGTATCGAAATATCGATCAACGTCTCACCGAAGATCTGGACTATATGCGGCTTTGTTTAACCAACAGCTAACAAGTGCGGTAGCGTCGCCCCGGTTATTTCGCGCTAACGTTGTGTTTTGCGCACCATTCGTCACGCAGTGGCAGACGCCACCAGGAATCTGTTTTCAAAAATCTCACGCGGCACCGGTTTGGAAAATAAATAACCCTGCATTTCATTGCAATTCGCCAACTGGAGCAGCCGCGATTGCTCCTCGGTCTCGACCCCCTCCGCCACCACGTTGAGCTTTAGCGCATGCGCCAGGTTGATGATGGTGGCCACCAGCGCAACGCCCTGCGGCGCGACAGTCATATCGTTGACAAACGAACGGTCGATCTTCAGCGTGTCCACCGGAAGCTTGGACAAGTAGCTGAGCGAGGAAAAGCCGGTGCCGAAGTCGTCCATCGCGATGCTGATGCCCATGGCGCGAATCGCCTGGAGACTGGAGATACTGTATTCGACGTCCTCCATGACCAGGTTCTCGGTGATTTCCAGTTCCAGTCCGGTCGCCGCATGGGCGTCGGTTCCGATTGCCTGCGTGACCTCGGCGATGAAGCCGCGTTGGCGCAATTGCAGCGGTGACACATTCACCGCGATACGCACCGCGGCCAGGCCGGCGCGGCGCCAGCGTAGGTAGTCCACTGTCGCCGTGCGCAGCGCCCAGCGACCGACTTCATGGATCAACCCGGTTTGTTCCAGCAGCGGTATAAACCGCCCCGGCGGCACCAGGCCCGTGCGCGGATCATTCCACCGGATCAGCGCCTCGGCGCTGGTAAGCTTGCCGCTTACGAGGCTGACCTTCGGCTGGTAATGGAGAACGAATTCTTCCTTGTCGACGGCCTGGCGCAGTTGATTTTCCAGGGTGAGGGTGCGCGCCACCGCTTCGGTCATTTTCTCCGTGTAAAACAGGTATCGATCGCCGCTCGCCTTGGCTTTGTTGAGCGCCGCCTCGGCATACTTGAATACAGCGTCGGCGTTGCCGCCGTCATCCGGAACCAGGGCTACGCCGACTTTGGCGGCGATATGGAACTCAGTGTCATTCAGGCGGAATGGATGGTCCGATAAAGCCCGCATCGTTTTCTCGAGAAAACGCGCCGCGTCGCCTCCCTGCTCGACTTCCGGCAGCACCGCCGCAAAAAGGTTGGCGCCCACTCGCGCCAATAGGTTGGCGTCCCCCAGTTTGCCCGTCAGCCACTGCGCTACCTGCTTCAACAGCGCGTCACCGGCGGACTGGCCGAGGCTGTCGTTGATGTTCTTGAAGCGCTCCAAATCGATCAGGAACAAAGCAAGCTTGTGCCCGTTGGCGACAGCGCTCCGCATGGATTGCGCCATGCGCTCGAGGAACAGGCTGCGGTTCGCGAGTCCGGTTAACACGTCGTAGTAGGCAAGGTAGTTGAGCTTTTTTTCTTTTTCGATATGATCCAGCGCGAAAGATATGTCGCCGGCCAGTTCCAGAAGCAGCGGCGCCTCCTCGTCGTCGAAGAAATCGGACTCGCCTGCAAAAAACGCGATGACCCCCACTACCCGTCCTTCTATCATCAGTGGAAAAC
>JANNFT010000027.1:0-4655 GCA_031380185.1 Pseudomonadota bacterium | reverse complement strand
CTTCGATCCGCGAGAAACTTGAGTTACTTAAGTCCCACGGCATTGATCAAGTTCGTGTCGCGCGCTTCAATCGCGCGTTCGCCTCGCTGTCACCGCAACAATTTATCCAGGATATCCTGGTTAAAGACCTAAAAATTCGCTGGCTTTTGGTTGGCGATGATTTTCGCTTTGGCGCGCAGCGCGGCGGCGATATAGCGCTGCTAAAACACGCTTCCGAGCGCTTCGGTTTTGCTTTGGAGTCGATGCACGGCATCGAAGTCGCCGGCGAACGGGCCTCGAGCACCGGCGTGCGCGAGGCGTTGGCATCAGCAGATTTTGCGCGTGCCACGCGCTTGTTGGGCCGGCCCTACCGCATCAGCGGCCGTGTCGGCCACGGCAAAAAACTGGGAAGAGAACTCGGCTTTCCCACCGCGAATATCGCGCTCAAACGCAAACGCTCGCCGCTCGCCGGAATCTATGCGGTAAAATTACATGGTATCCACGCACAACCGTTGCCTGCCGTCGCGAGTATCGGCGTGCGCCCGACGGTGATGGAAGACGCGGCGGCGGTCTTGGAAATTCATGTATTGGATTTCAACCAAGACATTTACCGCCGCCACGTCAGCGTGGAGTTCCTGCACAAACTGCGCGACGAAGAAAAATACCCGGATGTTGAATCCTTGCGTCGCCAAATCGCGATCGACGTAGAACAAGCGCGAAACTATCTCAACTGTAATTTATGACTGACTATAAGAAAACACTGAACCTGCCCGACACCTCATTCCCAATGAAGGGCGATCTCGCGAAACGCGAACCCGGCTGGGTAGCGGACTGGGCGGCGAATAAACTCTATCAGCGCATTCGCGAGGCGAGCAAAGGTCGACCGAAATTTATTTTGCACGACGGGCCGCCCTACGCGAACGGCGATATTCACATCGGCCACGCGGTCAACAAAATCCTGAAAGACATTGTCGTCAAAAGCAAAACGCTTGCGGGCTTCGACGCGCCCTATGTGCCGGGCTGGGACTGCCACGGTATGCCGATCGAAATCCAGATTGAAAAAAAACACGGCAAGAATATTCCCGTGGAAGAAACCCAGCGCCTCGCGCGCACCTACGCAGCAGAACAAATCGAGCGGCAGAAAAAAGATTTTATTCGGCTCGGTGTGTTGGGCGATTGGGAAAATCCTTACACCACCATGGCGTTCAAAAATGAGGCCGATGAAATTCGCATACTCGGCAAGCTCATGGAAAAAGGCTATGTTTATCGCGGACTGAAGCCGGTTAATTGGTGTTTCGATTGTGGCTCGGCGTTAGCGGAAGCAGAAGTCGAATACGCGGATAAAAAAGATATTGCGATCGATGTGGGTTTTGAGTTGGCCGATGAGGATCGTGACACGTTAGCTTTAGCTATTGGTCTTGCGGCATTGCCAGAAGGACCAATTTACGCGGTAATTTGGACCACGACCCCTTGGACCATCCCATCGAATCAAGCGTTGACTGTTCATCCGGAATATGTCTACGCACTTGTAGACACTAATCGCGGCGGACTCATTGTTGCATTTGATCGGCTCCATCCCAAAGTTAGCTATGATCGTAGTACGCCAACGATGAACGAACACGGCCCTTTGCAGGAAGTAGACCAAATTGCGGGACTACTCAGAAACTATGGAGTTACAAGGCAGAATATTCTACGGACATTTGAGGGCAAAAATCTCGAAAACATCCGCTTCCGCCATCCGCTTTACGATCGCCACTCGCCAATTTATCTCGGTGACTACGTGACGTTGGATACCGGAACGGGCATCGTGCATAGCGCGCCGGCTTATGGCATCGAGGACTTCGAATCCTGCCGTCGCTATGGCATGAAGGACGATGCAATGCTTACGCCTGTTCTAAGCAGCGGAAAATTCGCTGATAACTTGGAATTTTTCGGCGGGCAAATGATCTGGAAAGCGAATGCGTTGATCGTCGACAAGCTACGCGAAGTCGGCGCGCTGTTCGCCAGCGTTGACTATGTTCACAGCTACATGCATTGTTGGCGTCACAAGACGCCGATCGTTTATCGCGCGACGACGCAGTGGTTCGCGAGCATGGACAATCTACCTAATGGCGAAGGCGGTTCGCCATTACGCACGTCCGCTTTGCGTGCGATCGAAGCGACGCAATTTTTTCCCGAGTGGGGTAAACCGCGCTTGCATAACATGGTCGCCAACCGGCCGGATTGGACGCTCTCGCGCCAGCGTCAGTGGGGCACGCCCATGCCATTCTTCCAGCACAAGGAAACAGGCGCGCTGCATCCGAACACGGCCGCATTGTTGGAGCAAGTCGCCAAGCGTGTGGAAGAAAGCGGCATTGAAGCATGGCAGCGCATAGGCACGGCGGAATTTCTCGGTGCGGACGCCGAGCAGTACGAAAAGAACAAGGACACGCTGGATGTGTGGTTCGATTCCGGTTCGACGCATCAGACCGTGATGGGCGGGCCAACAGGCGTCGGTTCCCACGTGGCCAGTTCTTGTTTCCCCGCCGATCTTTATCTCGAAGGGTCAGACCAACATCGCGGCTGGTTCCACGCTTCGCTGCTAGTGAGTTGCATGTTGAGCGATGTCGCGCCCTACAAAGCGTTGTTGACCCACGGTTGGGCGGTTGATGGCCAAGGCCGCAAAATGAGTAAGTCCGCCTTCAACGGTGTCGCACCGCAAAAGGTGTCCGACTCCCTGGGTGCTGAAATCTTGCGCTTGTGGGTGGCGACGACCGACTATTCCGGCGAGCTTACGATTTCCGATGAAATTCTTAAACGCGTGGTCGAAGGCTACCGCCGCATCCGTAATACGCTGCGGTTTTTGCTGGCGAATATCGCCGACTTCGATATCGAGCGCGACAAGCTCACGCCGATCGTATGGCTGGAAATCGATCGCTATGCGCTGGCGCTGACGGCCAAGCTGCAAGCCGATGTCGGCGACGATTATGCGCGCTATCAGTTTCATTCCGCGGTGCAGAAAATCCAAGGCTTCTGCTCGGAAGATTTAGGTGGATTTTATTTGGACGTGTTGAAAGACCGGCTCTACACAGCCGGCGAGAAATCCAGCGCGCGGCGCTCAGCGCAAAATGCGCTGTATCACATGACCCACGCACTGGTGCGCTTGATGGCGCCCATTCTGAGCTTCACGGCGGAGGAAGTGTGGCGGGTGTTGACGGCAAGAACAGACGACAGCGTGTTCCTGCACACGTCGTACGAGTTACCGGCGATCCATGAAGCCGAACAACTCATGCAACGCTGGGCCAGGATGCGCGAACTACGGGCGGCGGTCACCAAGCAACTCGAAGCGCTGCGGATCGCGGGCAAAATCGGCTCGTCCCTGGCGGCGGAATTGGATGTTTACGCGGAAAGCGATGAGGCGAAATTTCTCGCGTCGTTCGAAGATGACATTCGATTCATTTTCATCACCTCGCAAGCGCGCGTGCATCGCGGCAAAAATGCTGATGCCCAAGCGAGCGGAATAGCCGATATTTCTTTGCATGCCCACGCCAGCCCCCACGCGAAATGCGAACGCTGCTGGCATTACCGCGCTGATGTCGGTGGGAACGCCGAGCATGCGACGATTTGCGGGCGGTGTGTGCAAAATTTGTACGGCAATGGGGAGGCGCGGCGCTATGCCTAACGGGCTCCGCTGGCTTGGTTTGAGCGCGATCGTGATCGGTTTGGATCAGGTCACGAAAAGCTGGATCACGTCCGGATTTCAGTTGGGCGACAGCATCACGATAACCTCTTTTTTTAACCTAGTGCTGGCCTATAACACCGGCGCGGCGTTCAGTTTTCTCGCGGGCGCCGGCGGCTGGCAACGCGTGTTTTTTATCGCTATCGCGGTGATCGCATCGATCGTCATCGTCTATCTCATGGGTAAACCGCAGAACGCTACGCTGATGAATTCCGCGTTGGCGTTGATTCTTGGCGGAGCAATCGGAAACGTGATTGATCGTGTGCGTCTCGGACATGTCGTGGATTTCATACAAGTGCATGCGGCCGGATATTTTTTTCCCGCGTTCAATATCGCGGATTCGGCGATCACCGTCGGCGCAGCGTTGCTGATTTGGGATAGCTTTCGTAGACCCGCGCTGGTGAATTCATCGGAGAAATCATGACCACGCCAGCAGACGTATGGTTATTGCTTCGTGACAATGCATGCCTCAAGATCCGCACTGGTATTGGCTGTCAGCCATGGTCGATAAAAGGGGTTCGCGCATGGAAGTGATGCTCGCGAATCCCAGGGGGTTTTGTGCCGGCGTTGATCGCGCGATCGAGATTGTCGAACGCGCGCTGGAACGTTACGGCCCGCCGATTTATGTACGCCACGAAGTTGTACACAACAAATTCGTCGTCGATGATTTAAAAGCGAAAGGCGCGATTTTCATCGAAGACCTCATCGACGCGCCTCCGGGCAGCACGCTTATTTATAGCGCTCACGGCGTTTCACAGGCTGTTCGCGCGCAAGCGAAGGAGCGTGGCTTCAATGTTTTCGATGCGACCTGCCCATTAGTCACCAAAGTCCATGCGGAAGTCGCGAGCATGCGCGCTAAGGGATTGGAAATCATCATGATTGGCCACGCCGGGCATCCGGAAGTGGAAGGCACCATGGGCCAATCCGGAACGGGCATGTATTTAGTGGAAACGGAAGA
>JANNFT010000528.1:0-2534 GCA_031380185.1 Pseudomonadota bacterium | reverse complement strand
CGGCGATCCACTGCACCAGCGACGGCGCTTGGTTCGAGATCCATACTTCACAGCCGCCGTTGGCAACACGCGCGGTACAGTTGATCGGCTCCATCGTGGCGTGGGCCAAGAACGGCACGTGGTAGTGTGCCTCGATCACTTTCGCGGCGCGGCCGAGTTCGGCCGCGACATCGCCTTAGTTGCGATAAGCGCCGGCTTTATCCGATTCCATGGCGCGCTTGAATTGGTCGGCGATGGCGGCGGAATCGAGTTTGCCATTCGCGCCCTGGTCCCAAATGATGGGCAGCGCCGCCAATGCAGTCTGCGCACGCCAATAACTGTCGGCAATCACTGCCACCGAATTGGGCAACGCCACGATTCGTGTTACGCCGGGCATGGATTTAATCTTGGCGTCATCGATGCTTTTCAACGTTCCCCCAAACACGGGACATTGCGCGATCGCTGCGTAGACCATGTCCGGGACACGAATATCGATGCCAAATATTGCGGCGCCGGTGACCTTTTCGGGAATATCCAATCGCCGTTGCGATTTACCCAGCAACAGGTAGTTTTCCGGATCCTTGAGTTTCGGCTGCATTGGCGGCGCCAGCAACGCGGCGGCGCCGGCGAGTTCGCCATAGCTTGCCTGCTTGCTCGAGGCTTGATGGGATACGACACCGCTACGCGTGGTGCATTCGCTCGCTGGCACTTGCCACTGCCGCGCCGCGGCGGCGATGAGCATCTCGCGCGCCGATGCGCCGGCGATGCGCATCGGCTCCCAACCGTCACGCACGCTGGTGCTGCCGCCGGTAGCTTGCACACCCAGCGTATCGCCGAGGCTGTAGCCGACGCGGCGCGCCACGCTCGCCGCGTAACTCTTGTCGTCATCGTCAAACGGCAAGCCATCGGTAAGCATGGTGATGTTGGCATACATTTTGTCGACCGGCGCCGACTCGACTTTCACTTTACTCCAATCGGCGTCGAGTTCTTCAGCGACCAACATGGCCAGCGCGGTGTAGACGCCTTGGCCCATTTCTTGGCGCGGCGCCATCACGGTCACTACGTTGTTCGGGGTAATTTTGAACCAGCCGTTGAGCGCATGTTCTCTCTCATTGAGTTTTAACGCAGCCGGCTTGGCAAGGCGATCGCGCTTGCTCAAAAAGCGGTAGCCAAAATAGCCGACGCCACCGAGCAATACGCCGGCGATCAGAAAACGACGTCGCGATTTTCGCATCATGCCGCCTTGCTTGCGCCGGTGAGCGAACGGATTGCGTTGCGGATGCGCGGATAAGTGCCGCAGCGGCAAATGTTGGTGATCGACTCGTTGATCTCGTCATCGCTTGGGTTGGGCCGGCGCTGCAATAAACCGGCAACCGCCATAATCATGCCCGACTGGCAATAGCCGCATTGTGGCACTTGATATTCGATCCAGGCCTGTTGCACGCGATGCAATTGTGCCGCTCCCAGACCCTCGATGGTGACGACTTCGTTGTCGCCGACGGCGCTGACCGGCATAATGCAGGATCGTATCGGCATGCCTCCAAGATGCACGGTGCACGCGCCGCACGCGGCGACGCCACAGCCGAATTTCGTTCCGGTGAGGCCGATGCTGTCGCGCAGCACCCACAGCAGCGGCGTCTCCGGTTCGACGTCCACTTGTTGAACTTTTCCATTCACTTTCAAAGAAAACATGCGCTCTCCGATCAAAAATTCGCTAGACGTATGTTGATACGTTTAAACCTAAGAACCAATAGAAATGTGATGTCGATCTCGTGGGGCTAATATGACGCGATCGAGACTAGCCGCACGAAAACTCCACTTGTACGACCAACGCCTTAAGCAATGCGACCGCGGCATCGACCTGCAACGTATAAAAATTCTCGGCGCCACGCCGCTCCGACGACACCAGGCCGGCGCCGCGCAGTGTCTTCAGATGATGGGAAATGGTTGGCCGCGACAACGTCAGGTGCTCAGCGATCTGCTTCACATTCATCGATTCCACCTCAGCCAACAACAAGATAATGTCTTGCCGCCCAACGTCGCCAAACGCGTGAAACAACGGCAGGCAATCGCGGAACGCCTGAGCCGGGTTGGCGACTTTCTTCTTGTGTCCTACTGCCATACGGGGCGTTGGTTTATTCGTTTAAACATATCGACCAATGCTAATTTAGTTGCGGTCAAATTGCAATCGCCTTGGCGCACCGTCGTGACGCATCAATTCGACCAACGGCACCACTATGTCGCGCGGTTTGCCGGCGGCGCCTGAATTACCACCTGTTTTCATTGGGTTAGCGCAGCCAATTGATGGCACACGCTTTGCTCAAATTGCGGAACACGCCAAAATTTATTACGGCAATGAATTACTCACCCTATTTCAAATCACTCGCAAGCGATGCTATCGCGCTGGAAGGTCTGGACGAGCCCTCTGCCCACACCCTTTATTCGGCCTTGTTCGATGCCGGGCTGCCCGAATTAGAGACCGGCGCACTCGTCGCGTATTCGCACACGCGCGCGCCGTCATTGCACGAAATGTTGGGGGTGCAGCGCGCGTTGAC
>JANNFT010000515.1:0-3188 GCA_031380185.1 Pseudomonadota bacterium | reverse complement strand
AATCTGACATCGGCGGCTAACGGCGCACCGGCTTGTGCGCCGTCGCCTATAACCACGCAGCTTACTGCGGCAGGAACGTCGAGATCCGGCGAGGCCGCGATCACCTGTTGCACTATGTGTTGCGTTGCCAGCGCGCAAAGCGGTGTCTTCTCGCTCGGTTTCCAAACGACGGTGTCACCGCATACTAAAGCGAGCATGGCGTTCCACGCCCAAACTGCGACCGGAAAGTTGAATGCGGTGATCACGCCGATCGGCCCGAGCGGATGCCATTGCTCCATCATGCGGTGCTGCGCCCGCTCGCTGGCGATCGTAAGCCCGTGCAATTGCCGTGACAGGCCCACAGCGAAATCGCAGATGTCGATCATCTCTTGCACTTCGCCCTCGGCCTCGGAGACGATTTTGCCCGCTTCCAGCGTGACCAACTGAGCCAAATCGCGCTTGCGCTCGCGCAGCCGATTGCCGATGCGCCTCACTAGCTCGCCACGCTGCGGCGCCGGGCGCAGACGCCAAGCGAGAAAGGCTTCCTGCGCAGCAGCAACCGCTGCGGCAACGTCGGCGGGTTCTGCCGTAGCAATCTGCGCCAGCACCGCGCCGTCAATCGGTGTGCGTACAGTCAACACCGCGCCACGGGTCGGGCGCGGCAGGTCGCCGATGAACGCTCCGCCGGGAATATCGGTTAGGCCCAGTGATTGAAGCACGCTTAGCGCTGACATGCTGACCTCCAACTGCAATGTACGGTAACAAATGTGGCGGATTTCATCTTTACTTCAAGCCCCAGCAACACGAGAAAAAACCTTTGCTCCTAAACCGGCGTGGGCACGGTAGGCGCACTGATCTTTTCGGCATGCGCGGCGCCGGGTTTAGCGCCGGCGTGCGTGACGTCGTAGCAAGCGCCGAAGCGGTTGGCAAGGAATTCGCTCAGTTCAACTTGCTCCTGGCGCACGAAACCGCGCTGCGGCAAACGCCCTTCGCGGTGCAAGTCGAGTACGGCGCACAGGCTCGCCGCGGTGGTGATCTGGATCGCGCTACATTGCTGGCCAAGAAACTCGCCGGCGTAAACTTTGCGCGCATCGGTCAACTGCGCAAGGCGCCCATGCTGCTTGCCCGTGACCGTGCAAAAGATCAACACGACATCCTGCGACGTCATCGGCACGGCATTTTCAAGCACATCCTTCAAGATCTCGCGCCGGTGATTTAAGCGCAGCTCGTTCATGAGAAACGCCATCAGGTCACGGTGGCCGCGATAGCGTATGGTCTTGTAGTTCAGGTGGCGGCACTTGCCGTGATAGCTCTCCGCCAGGGTGCCGACGCCGCCGGAGGTGTTGAACGCTTCGTAGTCAATGCCGTCCAGCGAGAAATGCTCCAGACCTTCAAGCGGCAGCGTGCTGATCAATTGTCCATCGTAGATCGCTTCACACGCGTTGCCGTACTCATTGATCAGGCCGTCGGTGCTCCACGTCAGGTTGTATTTCATTTCGTTGGTGGGAAACACCGGCAGCGCGCCGACGCGCAAACGCACTTCTTCTAACTGCTCGAATTGATCGGCCAGCGCATGCGCTGCAATCGAAACGAATCCCGGCGCGAGACCACACTGCGGCATGAAGATCTGACCCTCGGCGGCTTGCTCGGCGATTGCGCGGACCGCTTTTGTAGTCTGCACGTCTTCGGTAAGATCGAAGTAACTCAAGCCGTGTTCCAGCGCGGCGCTCGCGACCGCGAGATTGGAGGAAAAACTCAATGCCGACAATACCGCGCGGCGGCCCGCCATCGCCTGGGCCAACTCCGCCGGCGCAGCGCTATTCAGGCGAATGGTTGTTAGTCCGCTAGCTTGATCGAGACGATCGAGCGCGGCTTGATCCGTATCGCCGACCAATACATCGTAATCGCGCGTGTCGGTCAGAAAACGCGCGGCCGCCGCGCCGATTTTTCCTGCACCGAGTAGCAGCACGGAATACATGGGTTTGATCCGAGAATTAGGCAGATTGGTCCTGCCGCTCAGCTAGCATGTGAGTGATATGCGCCCCGCGCCCACTTGTCCAGAGGCATTGGGCAGCAATTTGGAAGACAACAGGCATTCTAACGCTTGCGCCAAAGTCTGTCCTGTCTCCATCGCCGACATCGCGACCTACCGCTAACCGGGTAGGAACTGATCCCCAAAACTCAGTCTTGCCATAATACGCCAATGGCGTATAGTCACACCATGGTGTTCATCGAAACCAGCACTTTCACACAACTCGCCGTGGCGCAAAAGACGACCTCACACCGAAAGAGAAGGTCATTTTAAAACAGTTGGCAAAGGAATTATCCTAATGGACAAAGAGATGTTCGGACAGTTAGTGCAAAGTCTAAAGGAAGCTAGCGCGATAGCGCGTGGCAAAGCCAAGCCATCGCGTAGCTATGAACTAAAACCTCCTAACGTCAAACAGATTCGTGAGCAAACCGGTCTGTCACAAGCCGAGTTTGCAAAATTGATTCGCGTCAGCCCGCGCACCTTGCAGAATTGGGAGCAAACTCGTCGCGCCCCGACGGGCCCCGCGGCCGCGCTGCTGACCATCGTCGCGCGGGCGCCGGAGGTCGCCATCAAGGCTTTACACGAAACTCCGAAAGCAAAGAGGCCTCCAGCACGAACGCCGACGCGTTGGGCGAAGGCCGCTTGAAAAATCAGAAGTGTGCCATTCTGAGCGCCTTTAACGCCGGACTTGAGCTTTCAACAGTGTTGAAATTGTGATTGACTATCGCGCGGTAGCTCATTGATTACGACCTAATACGGGAAATTGCGCAATTACGGATATTTCCGAAATATGCCGGAATGCTCGATCTCCTCTAACAACAAAACAAGCGGCCCCCCTGGTGCACAGGCGCGGTGAAAGCGTGACATCGCGTCGTGGGCTGTTATTTACGCGTGGGCACGAAACCGCGCCCATCCTACCAGGCTGTCACACGAACCATGAACCACGTAAGTTCTCGCCATCCCGTCAACGTGTCATCCTGAGCAACGCGAAGGACCTGCTGTTAAGACGCCAAAAGCAGATCCTTCACGTCGTTCAGGATGACATTTTAGAGGCCACAATCGCGATCGGGTTCATGCAAAGCGCCTTCAACGCCGGCCTTAAGTTTTTTCAATAGCGTTGAAATTGTGAACGACTATCGCGCCCTACGGAGTTGACTACGGCCTAATACGGGAAAAG
>JANNFT010000488.1:0-3284 GCA_031380185.1 Pseudomonadota bacterium | reverse complement strand
CGCAACAGTGTTGAATGGCCGCGCGCGCGAATCTCAGCGTAACCGAATTCCCGTATCAAACCACTCTCGACTTTACCGCCAAGTTGCGCCGCCATGGTCTGCATCCCGTAGCAAATGCCGAGCACCGGCACGCCGAATTCGAACACGATGATCGGCGCCCGCGGTGTTTCGTCTTGCGTCACCGACGCCGGTCCGCCCGAGAGAATTACACCGCGCGGATCAAATTCGCGGATAAATTGCTCGCTTACATCGTAAGGATGTAACTCGCAATACACACCGCACTCGCGCACTCGCCGCGCAATAAGTTGAGTGTATTGGGCGCCAAAGTCTAGGATGAGGATTTTGTTCATGTTGATGAGTGAGGGGTGGAGAGCGATCAGTGGGACGTTGAAAAGGCAACTGCGATATGCTTGGGAGGCTCATAAATACTGGCTCTCAGGCCAACAGCCGCAGCGAGCCACTCTGGCGTTGATCGCCAGCCTATCAACATCTCTCTCCTAACTCCTCACGTCCTTCACTCAACCCGATAATTCGGCGCTTCCTTAGTAATCTGCACGTCGTGCACATGGGATTCGCGTATGCCGGCCGCGGTGATCTCGACAAATTCGGCTTTGCTGCGCAGGTCGGCGATGGTCGCGCAGCCGAGGTAACCCATGCTGGAGCGCAAGCCGCCCATCAACTGCTGGATCACACCGACGACCGAGCCTTTGTATGGCACGCGGCCTTCGACGCCTTCGGGGACGAGCTTGTCGGAATTGTTTTCCGGGTCTTGGAAGTAACGATCGCTGGAACCTTGCTGCATAGCGGCGATGCTACCCATGCCGCGATAGGACTTGTACGAGCGGCCTTGGAATAATTCCGTTTCGCCCGGCGCTTCTTCCGTGCCGGCGAACATGCCGCCGAGCATGACGCTGGATGCGCCCGCGGCAATGGCTTTCGAAACGTCACCCGAGTAGCGAATGCCACCGTCACCGATGCAAGGAATGTTGGCATTGGCGAGTGCTTCCGCGACGTTTTGGATCGCCGTTATCTGCGGCACGCCAACGCCGGCGACGATACGCGTGGTGCAAATCGAACCGGGACCAATGCCGACTTTCACGCCATCCGCACCATGATCGATCAGCGCCTTGGCGCCGGCTGCGGTGCCGACGTTACCGCCGATCACCTGCATCGCCGGAAACTTGCGTTTGATCCACAGCACGCGATCGAGCACGCCCTGAGCGTGGCCGTGGGCGGTGTCGACGACGATGACATCGACGCCCGCTTCGATCAGCGTTTCGACGCGTTCGTCGGTGCCTTCGCCGACCCCAACGGCTGCGCCGACTCTTAAGCGGCCTTGGTTATCCTTGCACGCATTCGGATGCTCGCTGGATTTTTGAATATCTTTCACGGTGATCAAGCCACGCAATTCGAAATCTTCGTTGATCACCAGCACGCGCTCCAGCCGATGGCGATGCAGCAATGTCATCGCCTCAGCGCGCGAGGCGCCTTCGCGCACCGTCACCAAACGATCGCGCGGCGTCATGATGTTTCGCGCCGGCTGATCGAGGTTGGTTTCGAAACGCAAATCGCGATTGGTGACGATGCCCACTACCGATTTGCCGCTCAGCACGGGCAAGCCGGAAATTTTGTGACGTTTGGTCAATTCCAATACTTCGCGCACCGTCATATCCGGTGAAATGGTGATCGGGTCTTTCACCACACCGCTTTCAAAACGCTTAACTTTGGAGACTTCGGCCGCCTGCAATTGCGCCGACATATTTTTGTGAACGATGCCGATGCCGCCTTCTTGCGCCAAAGCGATAGCCAGCCCCGCCTCGGTCACCGTATCCATGGCGGCCGAGATCAACGGCAGATTCAGTGAGATCGTCTGGGTGAGGCGCGTTTCGAGATTGACGTCGCGCGGCAGAACAGTGGAATGGGCGGGGAGGAGAAGAACGTCGTCAAACGTCAACGCTTTCTGAACCAGGCGCATAGCGTCTTCTTTCGGCAAAGCGCTATTATACGCGAGGCGAGCCCAGCATTAATTGGCGGCGCTGCGCAGTGCTTTTACAATGTGCTCCTCCAATTCAGCGGCGCGATCTTTCTGAAATCCGAGATGGGTACTGACGACATTTCCGCTGCGATCGATCAAGAACGATGTCGGCATACCCTTTATTTCGTAGGTTTTCGCGACGCCGCGTTTCGGGTCGAATAACACCGTGAAACCAGCGGCGTATTGGGCGAGAAATTTGTCGGCATCGGCACGCTTGGTATCGATATTTACCGCGACAATTTCAAAGCCGTCCTTGCCGTATTTTTCCTGCAATTGGTTCATCCACGGAAATGTTTCACGACACGGCGCGCACCACGACGCCCAAAAGTCCAAATATACGACCTTGCCCTGGTAGCCCGAAAGCTTTATCACATCTTGCTTCGAGTTCGGCAAATTAAAATCGGGGGCGGGCTTGCCGAGTTCTAGCGCTTGTAAAAGCCCGGAGAAAGAAATTAGGGCAATGAAAGCAAGCCGTACATTAAGTCGAAGATTATTTTTAAATTGAGTCACGGCTTCCACCTTAGAAATATATGATATTTGCCCGCAAAACTTAGATTTGCACAAAGGGGCAATGCTCACTTATGCCCCGATACCCTCATGGATACTGGCTTGCAGGCATGCTATTGCCAGCAACCAGGCACTACGCGGTTCCTGGCTCGATTGCAATTCATTCCTATCCCGCGCCGAATTCTTAGCGCACTTGGCCGCACTTGTTTATCCTACTCCAATTCAGTATTCGCCGCTGGATTGCCGGCGACAATTGGTAAAGGCTCGACATCGCCAAGGGCGGGGCGCCCCACCCTGTTAGGTTGGGCCGACGCGGCAACTTTGATGAAAACGGTGACCCTGACCGCGAGCTCTACTGCGTCCAAGCACCGTTCCGAGGATAAGCCGCAATGATTTTGGTGGGTTCGACGACTCGGTTTTTACAGTACTTCGCCGATTCAAGGATAATTGACGTCCTATCGTCGCAGCGATATAGTCTTGCTCATTAATCGAACTCTACTTACACCTAATTTGATTGTTTGGCCGATTCGGCTACGCGTTCGCGAACGGTGTAAGTAGACCTTTGAAATGACCAATTTCTCGGTTGGGATCAAATGAAATTTTCGACCTTCGTCATCGCGACGCTGTTATTTTCATGGCCGATTGCGTTGATTGCGCAGAATGATCCAACGAGCGCCAATCCTGCGGCTCCGGCGCTGCTTGAATCCAACAATCCAATAGAAATTTACGATCAGATGTGTGC
>JANNFT010000477.1:0-12572 GCA_031380185.1 Pseudomonadota bacterium | reverse complement strand
GGCCGCCTCGCCGAGGCTTTTAAACCCGATTCAAAAAGGGTTTTCCTACAGCCTCGGTAGAGCCCGGAGGTCTCTCACGCGGTAATAGTCACGGTTGACGTCAATCACGTGAGACGTTACTATGCGGTCGTGATCAAGACGTTCAAGTGTGCCAACACGCAGGCACTGTCGCAGGGCGAGCGGGTCAAGCGATTCGCGAACATCGCAACTGTCGCGCGGCGTAAGCTGCGGCAGTTGGAGATCGCGGCCCGCTTGGACGATCTGCGGGTACCGCCCGGCAATCGCCTGGAAGCGCTAAAGGGTGATCGCGCGGGCCAGCATAGCATCCGAGTGAACGATCAGTTCCGCGTGTGCTTTCGTTGGACGGACGCAGGCGCCGAAGACGTCGAGATCGTGGACTATCACTGACGGAGAATGATGATGCGTAAACTCAAGCCGGTAACACCGGGCGAACTCTTGTTGGAAGAGTTTCTGAAGCCTATGGGGATCAGCCAGTACCGGCTGGCAAAGGAGATTGGTGTGCCTGCGCAGCGCATAAGCGACATCGTGGCAGGTAAACGTGCGATTAGTGCCGACACCGACTTGCGCCTATGCCGGTTTTTCCGTCTTTCTAACGGGTACTGGCTGCGTGCTCAAGTTATTCATGACACGGAAGTCGCCGAACGTGCGTTGACCTCTGAGCTGGCCAAGATCAAGCCTTGGGAAGGTGTCGCGGTTGATGGACGGCGGGATCTAACCCGCGCATAAACACGGACGCCCAAACAGCGGCGCAGCGCTTGCCGTTTGGGCGTCGGTTGTGCCTATCAATGGCGGTCATCTGCCGGAGCTCAAGGGCTACTGCGAAACGAGAATCGCGGCAAGCACGCACGGTATATTGATATGATTAATGGACGATCGGAAATCCGAGGGGAGCGAAGCTCTTAAAGGGCGCAAGTCATGATCCGCGACCACAGCAACGCTTATAGGGGGTTAGCCATGACCGTAGAAATCAACGTCCTAAGTGAAGCATTGGGTGCGGAAGTTGTCGGACTTGATCTGTCGAGTCCGATCCCTAAATCCCATGTCGCCGCGATCCAGCGCGCATTCTTAGATCATCGGCGCCGAGGTGCTGAATCCACGCGGCATCACCGTGACCAACCTGGACGATCTGGCGAACTTGCTGACGTTGACGTTAGGCAAGCTCGGGGGGCCAATTTTCTACTTCGGGGTATTTGCCGCGTTGTACAGCTCGGTAATCGGCAACGCGACGGGCTATGGATTGATGTGTGCGGATATCGCCAACGTGTCGCGCGCATCGGAGGCAGCCGCCATAACGGCCGCGAACGTAACGGACTCATCGATCTACCGTTGGGTGGCGGCCTGGTGCCTTTTTTCGCCGCTGATTTGGAGTCTCCCCGGCATGCCCGGGTTTGTCGCACTCACGTTGATCGCCAATGCCGCTGCCGTGGTCGTGTTGCCGTTGCTTTGCGCTAGTCTCTGGTACATTACGGCGCGAACGGCGTATATCGGTCCGGTTTACCGCAATGGCAATTGGGAGAATTGCTTAATGGCCGGACTGTTCGACTTATCCGTGTGGGGCGCATACCAATCGGTCATTGCCATCGCGGCTGCGTTGCATTCATCGCTGTGAGAGCGGCCGCTTTTACAAATCGTTGACCGACCACAATTTAACCGAGAGATATAATTTCCAGGGCGATGCGACACAACGCCTTACACGCCTCGCCGTGTGCGAGACATGGTGGACGTTGCCAGCCTTTCACGATCGCAGGAGGAGTTTAATATGAAGCTGTACGATTTTGAGCCCGCGCCGAATCCGCGCAGGGTGCGCATGTTTCTGGCAGAAAAGGGGCTAGAGATCCCGACGGTGCAAGTCAACACACGCCAACGCGAGCAGTTCTCTGTCGACTTTGTCAAAGTCAACCCCTACTCTGTGGTGCCAGTGCTCGAACTCGACGACGGTACCTGCCTCGGCGAGTCGGTGGCAATCTGTCGCTATATCGAGGCGCTCCATCCCGGGCCGCCGCTCATGGGCCGCGACGCCAAGGACAAAGCAATCGTCGAGATGTGGAATCGGCGCGCGGAGTTCGACGGCATGCAGGCCGCGGGCGAGGCAGTCCGCAACTTATCGCCGATGTTCGAGGACCGAGGCATAGCCGGCGTACCCGCTGGGTTTCCGCAAATCTCGGCATTGGTCGAGCGCGGCAAGAAGCGAATGGCGCGGTTTTTCGGCTTCTGGGATCGCCAGTTGGCTGACCACGCGTTCATCGCTGGGGCAAATTTCACCATAGCCGATATCACGTCGTTCATCGCCATCGAATTTGCCAAGCGCGCCGAGATTACGATTCCCAAGGAATGTAACAATGTAATGCGTTGGCACGAGAAGATCGCAGACCGACCGAGCGCGAAAGCTTGACCAGCGCGGTCTCGTCCGAGAAAGCCGCGCTGATTCGACGTTTGCGCAGACGGCGGATAGGTTTGATACGCCGTATCACAACGAAATCGGACTTATTCAGAGCTTCCTTAGCTAACGATCAAGCAGGTTCCAGCCCAATCACGAGGCGCTGTCCTAGCCAGCTGACCGCGTGCGCAATGCGTGGCAGCTTTGAGCGATAGTGAGGGTCAAGCATGCGACGAACTATTTTCTCATCGACGCCAAGCTGCTTGGCGAGTTGCATTTTACTGATGCCCGCCTCGCGCATCGCAACGTACAGGGCGGCTTTCGCCATCGACTCCGCACGCGGTGCGACAAGATGCTCGCGGCGCTTCTCCTTACTGGGCGCTGGAAAGTCGATGCCTTCGACCATGTATGTCGCGAAGACTTCATCCATCGCGTCCGTAGCTTGTTCAAGCGCGTTTTGCTCATTTTCGCCTTGGGTAATTAATTGCGGCAGATCGCGGCACGTTACGACATATCCGCCCTCTATCGCAGCAGTTAGTAATACCGGGTACTGAAAGCGTTTCATGTTGGTCCTCTCGCCGCAGTACCTTTTTACAAACCCCTAAATGGGCTTGTCGTTGCGGTGTTTCACATACAGCAACCACATCGTCAACCCGACGAACGATCCGAAAATAATCGTAATCGTGTTAATCGATAGTTGCGCGAAAATCATACCGGCGTAGATCGCGTTCAACGCGCCGATGCTTAGGTTTTCGTTGAAATTTTGCACGGCGATGGAATGCCCCGCGCCCATCAACGTGTGGCCGCGATGTTGCAACAGCGCGTTCATCGGCACGACGAAAAATCCACCGACGGCGCCGATGGCGACGAAGAACCCCGCCGCGACACGCCAATCGTGAACGAAGATCATGCCGAAAATCAACACGCCCATTAATATTCCCACCGGCAATACTTTCACCGCATGCTCGAGTTTGACGGTCAGCGCCGCGATCACCGCACCGATCGCGATGCCGACCGCGACGGCGATGGTGAGGTAGGTGGCTTTATCTAAGCCAAAACCCAACACTTTTTGTGCCCAGTCGATGATGACGATTTTCAGCGTGGCGCCGGCGCCCCAGAACAACGTGGTCACCGCCAGCGAAACCTGGCCGAGCGGATCACGCCACAACAATTTAAAGCAATGCCAAAAATCGTGAATCATGTAAAGCGGATTCTTCTTTGGCAGCTTGTGGTCGATCGGCATGCGCGGAATGTAGAGATTGAACAGCGCTGCGACTACGTAGAGTAAGCAAATTAGCGCGATCGCCATTTGCGCCGATGAATTGAGCAGCGGAATGTGGTGAATAAATTCGAGCTTGGCGTACAGAATGCCATTCTGTAAGTAGCCACCGAGGCCGAGGCCGAGGATAATTGCGGCGACGGTCAAGCCTTCCATCCACGCATTCGCCTTGACTAATTTACTCGACGGCAATAGCTCGGTGAGGATGCCGTATTTGGCCGGCGAATACGCCGCCGCGCCGAAGCCGACGATGCCATAGGCAACCAACGGATGCGCGCCGAGTAACATGGCTATGCATCCTACAAACTTGATCGCATTGCTGGTGAACATCACCCGCCCCTTGGGGAACGCGTCCGCAAGGGCGCCGACGAAGGGCGCAAACGCAACGTAAGACACGACGAAAAATACTTGCAAAATCGGCACGTAGGATTCGGGTGCGCTAAGCTCGATTAGCAATGCGATGGCGGCGGGCAACAACGCATTATCTGCCAGCGCCGAAAAGAATTGCGCGGCCAGGATGATATAAAAACTTAACGGCATGAAAAGGCTAGAATAGTCGGGACAGCGGTTGTACTTATAACGAGATTAGTTGACGGCGTGTTAGACGGCTTTATACCATGAACGGGGTGTCGCTTGAAAGCAACGCGACGCTCGAAAGAAGAGGGGGAGAGATGTTCGAATCATTCAAAACAGAGCGGATAAAAACCAGTGGCGCCGAGATTCATGTGACCTGGGGCGGCAGTGGTCCGCCGCTTTTGTTGCTGCACGGTTATCCGCAAACGCACCTAATGTGGCACAAAGTCGCGCCACTGTTGGTGCAAGATTTCACCGTTGTTGTCCCGGATTTGCGCGGTTACGGCGAAAGCGCTAAACCGAAAACCAGCGACGATCATTTTCCCTATTCGAAGCGCGCCATGGCGCTCGATCAAGTGGAAGTGATGGCGGCATTGGGGTTCAAAGAATTTTTTCTGGCCGGCCATGATCGCGGTGCGCGTGTGTCCCACCGGCTTGCGCTCGATCATCCGAGTGTCGTGAAAAAAATGGCCGTGCTCGATATCGTGCCGACGTTGAAGGTGTTCGAAAACGTCGATCAGCGCGTCGCCACCAGCTATTTTCATTGGTTCTTTTTAATTCAGCCTTTTGATTTTCCGGAAAAGTTGATCGGCCACGACCCGCGATATTACTTGACCTCCAGGCTGGGTAGCTGGGGGTCCAATATCGGCGCCTTTCCGCAGGCGGTGGTCGATGAATACGTGCGCCTATTCAGCGATCCCGCCTGTATTCACGCAACCTGCGAAGACTATCGCGCCGGCGCGAGCATCGATCTGGTGCACGATCGCGCCGACTTACAACGCAAAATCGACGTGCCGTTATTGGTGCTCTGGAGTGGTAAGGGCTTGGTCGGTTCCGCCTATGATCCGCTTGCGTGTTGGCGCGAATGCGCCGCCGACGTGCGCGGATTCGCGATCGATTGCGGGCATTTTATTCCGGAAGAAAAGTCCGATGAAACCATTAAGGCATTACGCGAGTTCTTCAAAAATTGAACTCGAACGACGCCTGACGAGACTGGTAAAATAACACTCGACTCTCGCTAACGTCCCATGCCCAACGACAACCAACTCGACCTGCTGCGCGTGCCGCCTCATTCCATCGAGGCGGAGCAGTCCGTGCTCGGCGGACTGATGTTGGAAAACGTCGCGTGGGACAAAATCGCCGACTTGATCGGCGCGGACGATTTTTATCGAGACGACCATCGTCGCGTCTATAAGCACATCTCCAAGCTCATCGAAGCGAACCGCCCGGCAGACGTAATTACCGTTGGCGAATCGTTGGAGCGCAGCGCGGAACTCGAATCCGCCGGCGGCTTGGCGTATGTTGGCATGCTCACGACCAACACGCCGAGCGCGGCGAATATTCGTCGCTATGCCGAGATCGTGCGCGAGCGCTCCATCATGCGCAAGCTCGCCGAGATCGGCACCGAGATCGCCGCCAGCGCGTATAGCCCGGCGGGACGCGAAGCGCGGCAATTACTCGACGAAGCGGAAGCCAAAGTATTCAAAATTGCCGAAGCCGGCGCGCGCGGACACCAAGGTTTCAGCGCCATCCATCCTCTGTTGACGCAAGTGGTCGAGCGCATCGACATGCTTTATAGCCGCGACAATCCGTCCGACGTCACGGGTGTGGCGACCGGCTTTGCCGATCTCGATGAACGCACTTCCGGATTGCAACCCGGCGATCTAGTCATTGTCGCAGGTCGGCCATCGATGGGAAAGACCGCTTTCGCGCTAAACATCGCCGAGCACGTCGCTCTCGACGGCAAATTACCGGTTGCTATATTCAGTATGGAGATGGGTGGCACACAACTGGCGATGCGCTTGCTCGGCTCCACCGGTCGGCTCGATCAACACAAACTGCGCACCGGGCGTCTGGACGATAACGATTGGCCGCGCCTCACCAATGCGCTCGGTCGCTTGAACGACGCGCCGATATTCATCGACGAAAGCGCGGCGCTGACCGCGCTCGAACTTCGTGCCCGGGCGCGGCGCCTGCATCGTCAGCACCAAGGCTTGGGCCTGATCGTGGTCGACTATTTGCAACTCATGTCGTCCACCAGCCAAGGCGAAAACCGCGCGACCGAAATTTCCGAAATTTCACGCTCGTTGAAGGCCCTCGCGAAAGAACTCAAGGTCCCTGTAGTCGCCTTGTCGCAGCTCAACCGCTCGTTGGAGCAACGCCCGAACAAACGTCCCGTAATGAGCGATCTACGCGAATCGGGCGCGATCGAACAAGACGCCGATTTGATTCTCTTCATCTATCGCGACGAGGTGTACAACGAAAGTTCGCAAGAAAAAGGCATCGCGGAAATCATTATCGGTAAACAGCGTAACGGCCCGATCGGCACGGTGCGTCTGACCTTCATCGGGCAATTCACTAAGTTTCAAAACTTTGCGCAGGGAAGTTATTAGCATGAAGAATTTGAGTATCGCAATTGGATTGTTATTGTATCTATCCTGCCGCATCGCGTACGCGCAAGTGCAAGCGGTGGACGCCAAAGACGAACCCCACCATCGCCCGAAATTGGTCAACGAAGTCGTTCGCGTTCTCGATGTCGAAGTCATGCCGGGTGATGCCACGCAGTATCATACCCATTCGCTCGATTACCCGTACGTGATGTTGAGCACGTCATTGCTTAAGAACGATATCCCAGACAAAGCGCAAGCGGACCTTATTATCACGGCGGGTTTGATCGGTTATTACCGGGCATCGCAGGGCGCCTACACGCATCGCTTTACCAATGCCGGCAGCAAGCCATTCCGTGCGATCGGCATTGAGTTGCTTAGCAGTGCGCCACAAGGCAGCGGCGCGGCGCCATTGACCGAAAATGCAGCGATCAAGAAAGTGTTGGATAACGAACGTGTGCGCGGCTATCGCCTAACGTTGGCGCCCGGAGAATCGATCGGCCCGCTGCTTCTGCCGGGTCGCAGTGTACGCGTGGCGCAAATGGCGGGCGCAATCGAACAGACAGTGAATGGCGCGGAATCCAGCAAAATTTCTTTGGCCGTCGCGCAGTTTGAATGGCGCGAAAATGCAGCCACCTATGTGCTAAAGAATGCCGGCGAGACACCCATGGAGCTGGTCGAGTTTGAATTCAAGTAGCACGGCCAGCATCGCACCCGTCCCTTCCCCTTCAAGGCGAAGGCCAGGATGGAGATGGGCGCCGCGCGGCCTCCAACACAACAACCCCATCCCCCAACCAGCCTCCCCCTTGAATGGGGAGGAGCGTGTTGCGGGCGCGCACCGCCGTTCGCGCAAATCGCTCGTTTAGCCTATGCGTCCCATCAAAGCTCGTATCGACCTCGCCGCGCTGCACGACAACTTGCGCGTCGCGCAAAAACTCGCGCCGCAATCGAAGATCATGGCGGTGCTTAAAGCTAATGCTTACGGTCATGGCCTTCTGCGTGCGGCAAATGCGCTGACAAAAGCGGCCGGTTTCGCGGTGCTGAACATCGAAGACGCGATTAGTTTGCGCGAGGCGGGTTTCGATCAAACTATTTTGCTGCTGGAAGGATTTTTCGATCGCGAGGAATTGCGCCTCGTGCACGAATATCACCTCGCGACCGTGGTGCATCAGCAAGAGCAATTGCGTTTGCTATTGCAGGTGGCGCCGGGCAAACTCGACGTGCATCTGAAAATTAATTCCGGTATGAATCGCCTTGGTTTCAAGCCCGATGATTTTTCTAACGCAATGTCGGCATTGCGCCAAGCACGGCTTTCCAGCCTGACCTTGATGACGCATTTTGCAACGGCCGATGAGCCGGCCGGGGTGCGCGAACAATTGACGGTGTTTCGCGAGATCACCGCGGGATTGTCTCATCCGAAAAGCATGGCGAATTCCGCCGCGCTGATTCGCTACCCGGAGACACACGCCGATTGGGTGCGGCCGGGAATAATGCTTTACGGCGCGACGCCGTTCCCCGATCGCAGCGCAGCCGAGATCCGCGTGAAACCGGCGATGACGTTGTCCAGCGCCATTATTGCCATTCAGGATTTGCAGAGCGGCGAAAACGTTGGATACGGTAGCGGTTTTCGCGCCGATCATTCGATGCGCGTCGGCGTGATCGCTTGCGGCTACGCCGATGGCTATCCGCGGCTCGCACCGACCGGTACGCCGGTGTTAGTGGAGGGCGAGCGGGTGACGACGCTCGGCCGCGTGTCGATGGACATGATTTGCGTTGATTTGGGTAAGGTTCCGCAAGCGCGCGTTGGCAGCTCGGTTGAATTATGGGGGGCGGGGCTGCCGGTGGATGAGGTTGCGCGCAGCGCCGGTACGGTTGGATATGAACTATTGTGCGCGGTGGCGCCACGCGTGCCGATTACGGAACGCTAAACACAAATACCCTCGCCCTTTTAGGGAGAGGAGGAGCAGCGCCAAATTGGCAAATCACACGTAAAGGATTTTTTTGGCCAAACTAAAATCAGTCTTCACCTGCAACGAATGCGGCGGCCAGACTTTGCGTTGGCAGGGTCAATGCCCGCACTGCAACGCCTGGAATTCCTTAGTCGAAACCATCGCGCAGACAACATCCAAGGGCAATCGCTTCAGTGGACTCACGGCAAGCAGCAGCGTGCAGTTGTTATCCGAGATCAAGGCCGAAGCGATTGCGCGCATGAGCACCGGCATCACCGAACTGGATCGCGTGCTCGGTGGCGGCATGGTGCCGGGTGGCGTGGTGTTGATCGGCGGCGATCCGGGCATCGGTAAATCGACGTTGCTGTTGCAGGCGTTGGCGCATATGGGCACGACACAATCGACGCTATACGTCAGCGGCGAAGAATCGCTGCAGCAGATTGCATTGCGCGCGCAGCGTTTGCAAGTGGAAGCAAAATCCATGAAGTTGCTGGCGGAAATCCAATTGGAAAAAATCCAAGCGGTTCTGGCCGAACAAAAACCGAAAATCGCGGTGATCGATTCGATACAAACCGTTTACACCGACGCGCTGACTTCGTCGCCCGGCAGCGTCGCGCAAGTGCGCGAGTGTTCGGCGCAACTGACGCGCGTGGCGAAGGCGAGCGGTACGGCATTGATTTTAATCGGCCACGTGACGAAAGAGGGCGCGCTCGCCGGACCGCGTGTGCTCGAACACATGGTCGATACTGTGTTGTATTTCGAGGGGGACACCAACTCCAGTTTTCGCCTGGTTCGCGCATTCAAGAATCGCTATGGCGCCGTGAACGAGCTTGGCGTTTTTGCTATGACGGACAAAGGCTTGAGGGAAGTCGCCAACCCATCGGCGTTATTTCTCTCGCAACACGGTGAGCCGGTAGCGGGTTCGTGCATTACGGTTACGCAAGAAGGCACACGGCCGCTGTTGGTTGAAATACAAGCGCTGGTCGATCAAAGCCATTCCGGCAATCCGCGCCGCCTCAGCGTCGGTTTGGAGCAAAATCGGCTCGCCATGTTGCTCGCCGGGCTGCATCGCCACGCCGGTATCGCCTGCTTCGATCAAGATGTCTTCGTAAATGCCGTGGGCGGCGTAAAAATAGCGGAACCTGCGGCGGATTTAGCTGCCATATTAGCGATCGTGTCTTCGTTCAAGAATCGGCCGCTTGTTGACAAGATGGTCGTATTCGGCGAAGTCGGTTTGACCGGCGAAATACGCCCGGTGTTGCGCGGCCAAGAACGCTTGAAAGAAGCCGCAAAATTGGGCTTCACTCGCGCACTGATACCCGCCGCGAACCGGCCGAAGCACGCCATTGCCGGCATGGAAGTGATTGCAATTAAGCGCGTCGAAGAAGCGCTAACCGAGGGATTCGGACGCTAATATTTTAGGAGCTAGCTATGTTGAAAAAACTTGTTTTACTCGTTATTTTCGCTGCTTTGGCAGCGTGTCAATCGGTCAAGACCACCAGCGGCGGCGCCGTTGGCGTCGAACGCAAACAGAGTATGTTCCGCGGCTTGTCGTCGGAACAAGTCGATGCCGCCGCGGTCGCGGCCTATAAGGAAGAATTGAACAAGGCGAAACAAAAGGGTGCGCTTAATACCGACCAAGCAAACTTGGCCCGTTTACGCACCATCGCCGGCCGCTTGACACCCCAAACCGGCGCTTTTCGCCAGGATGCGCCGAAGTGGGCGTGGGAAGTGAATTTGCAAACCAGCGAGGAACTCAACGCCTATGCGATGCCCGGCGGCAAGATCATGTTCTACACCGGCATCATCGATAAGCTTAAACTTACCGACGCCGAAATTGCCGCGATCATGGGCCACGAAATCGCCCACGCGCTGCGCGAGCATGGCCGCGAGCGTATGTCGCAGCAAATGGGACAACAAGCGGCAGTCGGTGTCGGCGCCGCGGTTCTCGGCCTGGGCGAAGGCGGCGCAAATTTGATCGGCATGGTCGCGCAGGTCACCTTTGGCCTGCCTCACAGCCGCACCAATGAAACCGAGGCCGACTTAATGGGCTTGGAACTGATGGCGCGCGCTGGCTATGATCCGAACGCGGCGGTCAATGTGTGGAAGAAGATGGCTGAAGCGGCGAAGGGTGGTCCGCCGGAATTCATGAGCACACACCCGTCCCACAATACACGCATCAAAGAATTGGAAAACAATATTTCGAAGGTGATGCCGCTCTATCAAGCTGCAGCTAAAGCCTGACATCGATTCGACCTGCCAGGAGGCGCATACTGCTTGCCTCCTGGCATGGCTTGACGTTCAAGCGCGAAATGGATTCCCACTTTCGCGGCAATGACAACAGGGTAGTTGGGTAGGATGGAGCGGCCTGGACTCCATCCCGAAATGTTGCACCGGTGACATCACATTGGCGCAATATAAAGCCCTCACCAGGAAAATGGACGCGAGTGTTTCCGTCGAAAACTTTATTTGATATCGCCGCGAAGGAAGATCATGCAAGCGACCCAATCCGATCTCATCAAACGCCTGGAATCCGAGGCCCGTCAAGTGCGCCGCAATGTTTGGCGCGCGCTGCGCGCGGGCGGTAGCGGCCATGCCGGCGGCTCCAGTTCGGCCGCCGACATTTTGGCGGCGCTATATTTTCATCGCATGCGTATTCGTTCCTCCGAGCCCGATTGGCCGGAGCGGGATCGCTTTGTGCTCTCCAAAGGTCATGCCAACGCAGCGCTAGGCGCCGTGTTGGCGCAGGCCGGTTTCATCGATGATGCGATGCTCGATCGTTTTTACGGTTTCGAATCTCCGTTCGGCATGCATCCGGACATCAAGGTCAACGGTATCGAGATGTGTACCGGCGCGCTCGGACATGGGCTCGCCATCGCGGTGGGCATGGCGCTCGGCGCGCGCATGCAGAAACTAGCATTCCACACATTCGTGATGGTCGGCGATGGCGAGCTTCACGAGGGCTCGAATTGGGAAGCGGCGATGGCGGCATCGCACTATCGATTGGCGAATCTGAGCGTGATCATCGACTTCAACAAAATCGCCCAGAGCGGAACGTTGCAACAACTCATCAACATCGACCCACTGGCCGACAAGTGGCGTGCGTTCGGCTTTGAAGTGAAAGAAATCGATGGCCATAATATGGCGGAAATCGTCGCCACGCTCGACGCGTTGCCGCTCAATGCCGAACGCCCATCGGCAATCATCGCACACACGGTGAAAGGCAAAGGCGTCAGCTTTGCCGAGAACACCTACGTCTGGCATAGCAATAGCGTCAACGATGAAATTTATGCCAAGGCGCTTGCGGAGTTATCGCGATGAATGCGATTAGCGAGGACTGGCGCGCACGTGCCGCGAATCAAACCCGCCTCGCATTCGGTCAGGCATTGTTGGAGCTCGGCGCACGTGAATCGCGCACCGTGGTGTTGTCGGTCGATACGCAGGATTTGTTCGGTATTCGAACCTACATCGAGCGCTATCCCGCGCGCTTCGTCGAACTCGGCATCGCCGAACAAAACGCCATCGGCGTCGCGTCCGGCCTTGCGACAACGGGGCTGCGACCTTACGTTTGCGCCTACGCACCATTCATCACCGCGCGCAGCATGGAGCAAGTGCGAAACGACGTTGCCTATGCCAATCAGCGTGTCGTGATCGGCGCCGCGGCGAGCGGTATTTCCCTCGGTGTTGCCGGCGGGACCCATCACGCGCTGGAAGATTTGGCTCTGATGCGCAGCCTGCCGAACATGACCGTCATCGTTCCCGCCGACGCCGACGAGGCCTATCGGGCCACGCTCGCCACGCTCGACATCGACGGCCCGGTGTACCTGCGCCTCGGCGGTCGGGTCGAGGAAGCGCCACATACCGGCGCCGACACAAAGTTTCAACTGGGCCGCGCGCTCGAGCTGCGAGCTGGGAATGACATCGCTGTGATTGCCTGCGGCGCGATGGTGGATTTGGCGGTGAAGGCATCCGATCAATTGAAAGGC
>JANNFT010000460.1:0-2797 GCA_031380185.1 Pseudomonadota bacterium | reverse complement strand
TTGCGCAATCTGCCCACACAAGTAAGTCCAAACAAAAAACGCCGCGGCGTTGCTTGTTAATTCCGCATGATCGTAAGCGGGAGCGACCTCGACGCAATCCATGCCGACGAAGGGTAAATCGCGCAATTCTTCGAGAAACGTCGCGACCTGCGACGTCGTCATTCCCGCCGGTTCCGGGGTGCCGGTGCCGGGCGCGAAGGCCGGATCAAGGCAATCGATATCTAACGTCAAATAGGTCGGCGGCGAGCCCGCCGCGGCGATGCGCGAACGCATAGCGTCGAGCTGCGAGGCAAGCTGGGCGCGGTTCTCCAGGCCACGCAAAGAGTGCGAGGTGTAAATTGCGCCACCGCGATTCTGTACAAATTCGCGCGCTTCGCGCTCGCCCGAGGACCGAATACCGATTTGAATCGTCGCTTCCGGAATCACTAAGCCCTCTTGCAGCGCTTCATAAGTCCAGGTGCCGTGACCCGACGGCTCGCCGAAATGATTGCGCCAGGTATCGCAATGGGCATCGAAATGAATCAAGGCCAATGGCCGTCCGAAATGCTGACGATACGCGCGCAGCAACGGCAAGGTGACCGAGTGATCGCCACCGAGCCAGCACATGTGATGCTTGCCAATGAGATCCAGCGCGAGCGGCTGCAATTTTTCGCGCATGGCCGTGAGATTGGTGTTCGGCAATGCCAGGTCGCCGACATCGGTCAACTCGGAGACAGGTGCACAATTCCACAGCGGGTGGACGCCATCGCACAGCATATGGCTGGCGCGGCGAATAGCGTGCGGGCCAAAGCGTGCCCCAGGTCGATTGGTGGTGGCGCCGTCGTAGGCAATCCCGGCGACGGCATAGGCGCGGCTCGCGTCATTTTCTGGTACGCCGAGAAAGCTGTGCTTGGTCAAAAATGCAAAATCGAGCGAGCTTCTTTGAGACATGATGAAATGCTTTCTTGGCGTGAAGATTAACCATGATAATCGCAACATTAAGCAATTGAAAAATTCCTTTTACCCCGCCACGAGGTAATAGGGATGCGGCGTGCGCCAAGTGCATCGCCAGGAGCCAATATCCATGCGGCGCCTGGCAAGATATAAACCCGGAATTAGTTGATCCGCGTTGACGGTTGGCGCCGGAGCCGCTATCGTCGGCTTTGGCCTATTTTCGAGACTTCGATGACGCGTTATGTATCGAGCCGGCGCAAGCTATTCGCGATCCTGGGATTGCTCTGCGCCAACGCCACCGCGGTCGCGGCAAGCATCGAATCCTTCGCACCGAACGGCGAAGTCAAAGGCGTGCGCCAAGTGACTGCGCGCTTTTCCGCGGCCATTGTGCCCTTCGGCGATCCCCGCGAACTGGCGCCCTTTGCTATCGCCTGTAACCCGGCGGACATGAGCGAGGGAAGCGGTCGTTGGGCCGATACGCGCAATTGGGTTTACGACTTCGCTCGCGATCTTCCCGCCGGTGTGCGCTGCGAATTTAATTTGCACTCCGGCTTGAAAACGTTGCAGGGCGAAGCGGTCACCGGCGCTGCGCAATTCTCATTCGGCACCGGCGGACCCAGTATCGTGCAGAGCGAACCGTACGAAGGATCATCGATCAGCGAAGACCAAACATTCTTGCTCGCGCTGGATGCGGCGGCGACACTGGAATCCATCGAGAAAAACGTTTATTGCGATATCGAGGGCGTCAACGAAAAAGTCGGTGTGAAGTTATTGCCGAGCGTGCAGCGCGATCTTCTATTGCGCCAAAACCATTATTTTCTGAGCGCTCATTTTGCTCGATTGTTTCCCGGACAGGAATTCAACGCGCCGGCAGCCAAGGATAAAGAAAGTCCAAAGCAACGATTCTTAAAAGAGATAGCAAAAGCCAACAGCAGTTTGATCGCGCTGCAATGCCAGCGCGGCTTGCCGAACTCGAAAACGGTCCGTTTAGTTTGGGGCAAAGGCGTCACCAGCACGACCAATCTGCCGACGCGCGAAAACCAAGCGCTCGCCTACCAATCCCGCGCCACTTTTAGCGCGCGCTTGAACTGCGAACGCGTCAACAAAAAAAGCGATTGCATACCGCTGCTGCCCATTACATTGAACTTCAGCGCGCCGATTAGCTTGGCGGACGCCAATAAGATCACCCTCACGTCCGCGGACGGCAAACGTTACTCTCCCAAAACCAATGCGCCGGGAGACGAAACCGCGGATTGGCTGAACGGCGTAATTTTCGAAGGACCGTTCCCGGAAAAAACCCAGTTCAAGCTCGAGATACCGGCCGGCATCAAGGACGACGCCAGCCGCGAACTGGCGAATCGCGATCGTTTTCCGATGGCGCTGAAGACCGATGAAAATCCGCCTATCGCCAAATTCCCCGCGAGCTTCGGCGTGATTGAATCGAAGGTCGATCCAGCCATGCCCGTGACGCTGCGCAATATCGAAAACCCGCTTGCGCTGAAACTCACCAGCGTCGATGCCATTCCCGGCAAGTCAATGCATGTCGGCGGCAGCGGCGCCGAAGAAAAAATTATTTCGTTACTGACTCGGCTGCGCATGCGGGAACACGATCCGCAGAAATCCTTTTTTTCGAGCCTGGATAACACGCAGGCGATTGCGTTGCCCAAACCCGGCGGCAAAAAAGCATTCGAAGTTATCGGCATTCCGCTAAAGCAACCGGGACTTCACGTGGTCGAAATCGCCAGCCCGCGATTGGGGCAAACGCTGCTGCAAAAAAAGCGCCCGTACTATGTTCGTAGCGCCGCGCTGGTGACCAACATGGCGGTGCATTTCAAATGGGGCGTGGCGTCGTCGCTGGTGTGGG
>JANNFT010000054.1:0-4712 GCA_031380185.1 Pseudomonadota bacterium | reverse complement strand
AACCATGTCGTCAAATTCCGATGACCCGAAAATCG
This sequence comes from Pseudomonadota bacterium, assembly GCA_031380185.1. Taxonomy (GTDB): domain Bacteria; phylum Pseudomonadota; class Gammaproteobacteria; order Burkholderiales; family JALYOK01; genus JALYOK01. The sequence continues at coordinate 4,677 of JANNFT010000054.1, read as the reverse complement.
CGCACACTATCAAAAACGCCGTAACGGTTTTCGCCGCATCAATCGGCCTGGTGTTGATCATTTTTATGCTAGCGCAGTACGCAGTCGGCGCCTACTCCACTCGTGCACGTCAAAATGATGCTGCGATGTCACCCAGCGCGATCGCCGAACGGCTCAAGCCCGTCGGCGATGTCCAGGTAATTGCCAATGCGGCGGCGCCCGTTGCGGTGGCTGCGGCGCCGCCAGTGGCCGCTGCGCCGGCCACTGGCGGCGCCGATCAGGGCCAATCGACTTACGAGGCGGTATGTTCGGCTTGCCATGCCGGAGGCGTCGCCGGGGCGCCAAAGACCGGTGACAAGGCCATATGGAGCCCGCGGATTGCGCTAGGTAAAGATGTCCTGTACGCCAGTGCGCTGAAGGGCAAAGGCGTCATGCCGGCCAAGGGTGGCAACCCGGGAATTGCCGATGATGCCGTCAAGGCGGCGGTCGATTATTTGGTTGCACAGGTAAAATAAATACGATGCAGTTCAGCGCGAGGGGGCGATCAAATCACCCCATTTTCGTCTAACGGCCCGCATAGTGGCCACGTACGCAATCGGGGACCTGCAAGGCTGTCTGGCGCCGTTGTGGCGATTGCTGGAAAAATGCGCTTTCAAACCGGCTGCCGACCAACTCTGGTTCGTCGGCGATTTGGTGAATCGCGGCCCTGATTCCCTTGGCGTTCTACGATTCGTGAAATCTTTGGGCGAACGGGCGGTGGTCGTTCTGGGTAATCACGATCTGCATTTGCTAACGGTTGCGGCGGGATACGTGAAGGCCCATCGTGGCGACACGTTAGACGAGATACTCAGTGCGCCGGATTGCGCGGAATTGCTTACCTGGTTGCGGCGCCGGCCGATGCTGCATCATGATCAAGGCTACACCATGGTTCATGCGGGTCTACTGCCAAATTGGACTATTGCCCAGGCGCAATCCCTCGCCCATGAAGTTGAAACAGCGCTGCGCGGACCACAGTATCTTCAATTTCTTGCGAATATGTACGGCAATCAGCCGAATAGTTGGGACGAGGCATTGCATGGATGGGAGCGCTTGCGTCTGATAACCAACGCGTTCACCCGGCTACGAATTTGCACAGCGGACGGCGAGATGGAGTATTCGCATAAGGGCGAGCTTGCCGACATCCCCGTGGGATATATTCCATGGTACGACGTTCCCGGGCGTCGGAACGCATCTGAAGCCATCATTTGCGGTCACTGGTCGGCTCAGGGATTGCGGCTCGCAAGCAATCTTCTGGCGCTGGATACCGGCTGCCTCTGGGGCCATTGCTTGAGCGCCGTGCGCTTGGAAGACCGCACTTTGTTTCAGGTGGCCTGCGACGAATTTTCGAATTCCAGCAGTAATTAAACCTAGAAACGGCAGTTGACCGCTGCGTCGGGGCGCCACATCATGATTTTAATTAAATGCTTGATTAATTTTGCGCTCACCCATTTGATGACAGGCCGCTACGGGGGCAATGCACTGCCGGGAGTCAATTGCCCGAGGCCAGTGGCTAGCCTGGGCTACCCGGTATCCATGCGCCGTCTGGCGCATCACCTAGAATAAAAAAAGGCCGCAATCGCGGCCTTTTTTTGTACAACGATGCAAATTATCCAAGCGGTACCGGCACAAAAATCCGCGCATTTTGACGTTGCACAAGCACGGCGATTTTACCTTTCGCCGCGTCGACGAGTTTACGCAATTGGTCCGGATCCGTAACGGGTTTGTTATTCAATCCGAGAATCACGTCGCCCATCTGGATGCCTGCGCGCGCGGCTGCGCCGGAGACTTGCTCAACGACTACGCCGCCAGTGACGTCGAGTTTATTGCGCTCATCCTGCGTTAAGGAACGTACGCTGACACCAAGCTTAGAGGGCTCCGTGCTCGGCGTATCGGCGGCCGCTAACATGTCGCTCGGCATTTCACCGAGCGTGATGTCGACGGACTTTTCCTTACCGTCGTGCCAAACTTTCAACGTCGCCTTTTCGTTCGGTTTCAACAGGCCAACCATGCGCGGCAAATCGATCGAACGCTCAACGGTTTTCCCGTTGAAGGCCAACACCACATCGCCGGGTTGAAGCCCAGCTTTATCGCCCGGACTGCCACGCTCGACGTTGCCGATTAAAGCGCCTTGGGTATTTTTTAGACCGAAGGATTCCGCCAATTCTTTCGTCACCGCCTGGACTCCAACACCGATTTTGCCGCGCGTGACCTTACCGCTTTTTTGCAATTGGTCTTTGACACTTAGCGCCACGTCGATCGGGATGGCAAACGACAGACCTTGATAGCCACCGCTACGGCTATAGATTTGCGAATTGATGCCGATTACTTCGCCCTTCATGTTGAACAGAGGGCCGCCAGAATTTCCTGGATTCACCGCAACGTCCGTTTGTAGAAAAGGTACATAGGCCTCATCTGGCAATTCGCGCGATTTAGCGCTGACGATACCGGCGGTCACGGTGTTTTCAAAGCCGAATGGCGAGCCGATGGCGACGACCCATTCGCCGACTTTCGTTTCGCTCGGATTGCCGAGCCGTACAACCGGCAAATTCCCGGCTTCAATTTTAAGCAACGCGACATCCGTCTTGCGATCGTAGCCCATGACCTTGGCTTTGAATTCACGCTTGTCCGTGAGCTTGACCGTTACTTCTTTTGCTTGCGCAACGACGTGCGCATTGGTTAACACGTAACCGTCGGTGCTAATAATAAAACCGGAACCGACGCCACCGCGCTCGGGCATTTGCTCGGGAATTCCCGGTTGCGGAATGCCAAAGCGCTTGAAGAATTCCGGCAGCTCCGGTGGCATGTTCTGCCCGGCGAGTTGCTCCATTTTTGCGGTGACACTGATGTTCACCACAGCCGGGCCTTGCGACTCCACCAGCGAAACGAAATCCGGTAACTGCCGTGTTGAAATCGCCGGCGCGGCGTCTGCCTTTAGCGCTTGTTCCTGCGCGGCATTGGCGTGCGCGTTGCTTAGCGGAGATTGTTGATGCATGTACCCGCCAACCGCCAACGCGGATGCGATTGCAATCGCCAAAGTCGTTTTACGAGTCAAATTTTTCTCCATTTAATAAGGTCTCCATTGAATTTAGTTGTCGCTACTGCGGTTTAGAACGTGCTTGCATTTCGCCATATTTCAAGTCGATAGACCGAGAAATATTGGCGAAGTTCACCGGGAACTTAAGGTATGATTCCTGGTCGCAATTTCCCTTGGATCGTCCATGTCAGTATGCAACGCGGTTTCGAGCAGCGCGGCTGACATTATTTTTAAATCTTAAAGAATGCACATTCATATACTTGGCATTTGCGGCGCCTTCATGGGCGGAATCGCCGCGATCGCGCGTGAAAGCGGCCACCAAGTCACCGGCTGCGACGCCAATGTCTATCCGCCAATGAGTACGCAACTCGAAGCCCTCGGCATTGCGCTTATCGAAGGTTTCGACCCGACACAAATTTCGCTCAAACCCGATCTTTATGTTATCGGCAACGTCGTGTCGCGCGGCAATCCGCTGATGGAGGAAATTCTCAATCGTGGCCTGGCTTACACGTCGGGCCCCGCTTGGCTCGCCGAGCACGTGCTGACCAAGCGTTGGGTGTTGTCCGTCGCCGGCACCCACGGCAAAACAACGACCTCTTCGATGCTCGCCTGGATCCTCGATTACGCCGGTTTAAATCCCGGATTTCTGATCGGTGGTATCCCGCAAGATTTCAATTTGTCCGCACGGCTCGGCGGCTCCGGCGCTGGCGGAAAATACTTCGTCATCGAAGCGGACGAATACGACACGGCGTTTTTCGACAAGCGCTCGAAGTTCGTGCATTATCGTTCGCGCACCGCAATTCTGAATAACCTGGAGTATGATCACGCCGATATTTTTCCCGATCTAGCCGCGATCGAAACTCAGTTTCATCATCTGGTGCGAACCATCTCCGGCAATGGCCTCATCGTCAGCAACGGCAACGATCAAAATCTCGATCGAGTGCTGAAAAAAGGCGCTTGGACGCCGATCGAGCGCTTCGGTGAGAGTCAATGCTGGAGCGGATCTTCGGCCGATATCGACGGCAGTTTTGCGATTGCATATAAAAACCAAGCGATCGGAAGACTGCACTGGAACCAGCTCGGCGAACACAATAGAATGAACGCGCTCGCCGCCATCGCCGCCGCTCACCACGTCGGCGTATCGCCACAGAGCAGCATCGCCGCGCTGGAAAAATTTCAAGGCGTGAAGCGACGCATGGAAATCAAAGGTGTCGTCGACGGCATCACGATTTATGACGACTTCGCCCATCATCCCACAGCGATCGCGACCACCATCGCCGGCTTGCGCCATCGAGTCGGCACGGCGCGCATCCTCGCTGTCCTTGAGCCGCGCTCCAACACGATGAAGCAAGGCGTCTGGAAAGACCACCTCGCCGCGAGTTTGCAAGACGCCGAGGAAGTGTTTTGTTACACGGCAAACTTAGGGTGGGATGCGGCAGGCGCGTTACGTTCGCTCGGAGAAAAAGTGAAAATGAGCGACGACATCGACGCGCTCATCGCATTGATTCGAACCTCGGCCAAGTCCGGCGATCACGTACTGATAATGAGTAACGGTGGATTTGCCGGAATCCACGCTAAACTGAAAGAGAAATTAAAAACCACAATCGCATAAACTTGTCATTGCC
>JANNFT010000417.1:0-8942 GCA_031380185.1 Pseudomonadota bacterium | reverse complement strand
GCGCCGGGAACGGTGGCGACGCAGACGTCGTCGTCCGCCACGCCATGGGTTTTCAAAGTCGTAAGGCAGGCCTGAAGTAATCCGGCGCCGACTTCCGTATTAAAACGCCCTTGCACTATGCCTATGCGCAAGCCGCGTCCGAGCAAAATGGTTTGTAGTGGTTTCATTGCGTATCAGGGCTTTCGTAACCGCTAATTTCTAATCCAAATCCAGTCAGGCTAGGCATTTTTTTTGGCCGCGCCATCAGGCGCATTTTGCCGACATTGAGCTCGCGTAATATTTGCGCGCCGATGCCGTAGCTGCGCGGATCCCAACGTTCGGAAGGTTTGCGCGCGTGTGCATCGGGCTTGATGCGATTTAACAAATCGCTGCCGGATTCGGGGCGATGCAACATGACCATCACACCGCGCTCGGCGCCGGCAATTCTCTTTAGCGATTCCGTCACGGTAAAGGAATGCTGACTTGCGCTCGTTTCGAGGAAATCGAAAACAGACACCGGTTCATGAACTCGAACCAAGGTTTCAGCTTCGCGCGATATTTCGCCCCGGACTAACGCGATATGGGTGTGATTCACTGTGGTGTCGACAAACGCGACAAAGCGAAAAGTTCCATAGGGCGTTGCGAGAGTCTGATCGGCAACTTTGGTTACAACGGTCTCATTGTGGCTGCGATACTGAATCAGGTCCGCGATGGTTCCGAGCTTGAGGCCATGCTTGGCGGCAAACTCGAAAAGGTCCGGCAGCCGCGCCATTTCGCCATCGTCTTTCAGTATTTCGCAAATCACCGCCGCCGCTTCCAGTCCCGCCAATTGCGCCAGATCGCAGCCGGCTTCGGTGTGCCCGGCGCGAACCAGAACGCCGCCTTTTTGCGCCTTCAACGGAAAGACATGGCCGGGTTGCACGATTTCGTCCGGCTTGGCATTTTTCGCAACGGCGGCTTGAATCGTGCGCGCGCGATCCGCCGCGGATATTCCGGTCGTGACACCGCTTGCCGCTTCGATCGATAGGGTGAAGTTGGTCCCCAGCGTCGAGCGATTCTCCGACACCATCATGGGCAAGTTGAGTTGCTTGCAACGCGCCTCGGTCAAGGTCAAGCAGATCAAGCCGCGGCCATGCGTGGCCATAAAATTGATCGACTCCGCGGTTACGCATTGCGCGGCGATGACGAGATCGCCTTCATTTTCCCGGTCTTCTTCGTCGACCAAAATGACCATTCGCCCGGCGCGAATGTCGGCGATAATTTCGCTTGTGGTATTCAGTTGCATGGGGCGATTCTACCAGTTCAACCAGAGAACTTCGCTAACTGTGCGAGATAGCGCGCGATTTGATCCACTTCGATATTCACTTTCACGCCGGGCGCGAGGCGCTTTAACGAGGTTGCCGAAAGCGTGTGGGGAATAACATTGATGCTGAAGATTTGCTGATCGATACTGTTTACCGTCAGGCTCACGCCATCGATGGTGATCGAGCCTTTCGCCGCGACAAATTTTTCCAATTCTCGCGGCAGCCGGATGCGCAGTTCGTAACTCTCGCCAACCGGCGTGAAGCTCACCACTTCGCCGACGCCATCGATATGGCCGCTGACCAAATGACCGCCAAGGCGATCCGCGAGCCGCAGCGCCTTTTCCAAATTGATTTCCGATCCGACTTGGTCCAGGCCCGCCGTGCAATTCAGAGATTCTTGCGAAATGTCGACCGCGAACGATGCGTCTGCTTTAGCGACGACCGTCAAACATGCGCCGCCACAGGCGATGCTGTCGCCGATCGCGACATCGCCCAGATCAAACTCTGCGCAAGCAATAGTCGCTCGAATGCCTTTATCTTGGCGTGTGATTTGCGCGACACGTCCGACGCTGCTTATGATTCCGGTGAACATATCAATATCCGGTTCGAGCGGTGACGCGGATATCGGCGCCAATTTGACGGACCTCTTTAATACTTAATTCACGACGCTCAGATAGAGAGCTTAGTTCGGGCAGGCCGAACATTCCTCGCGCGCTGTCGCCCAGTAAATGCGGCGCAAGATAAATGATTAGCTCATCGACCAATTTAGCATTCAACAGCGAGCCATTTAATTTCGTACCGGCTTCAATCAGCACTTCGTTCATGCCGCGTTTGCCTAGTTCCATCGCCATGGCTTTAAGGTCGACTTTGCCGTTCGGGTCGGGTAGCGCAACCACGGTCGCGTTGCGATCCGCCAGTTGCGCAATTTTTCCGGCATCGGCGCTTGCACAAAAAATAAGCGTCGGCGCGCCGTCAAACAGCGCGGCGTCCAGTGGTGCTTGCAATCGGCTGTCGATCAGAAATTTTTGCGGTTGCCGATTGGTTTCGACTGTGCGAACCGTCAAGCGCGGATTGTCGTCCTTCACCGTTCCGATGCCGGTCAAAATTCCGCAAGAACGTGCGCGCCACGCGTGAGCATCGCGACGCGCAGGCTCGCCGGTGATCCACTGACTCATGCCATTGTTAAGCGCGGTCTTGCCGTCGAGGCTGGCGGCTACCTTCATGCGAAACCACGGGCGTCCGCGCATCATGCGCGAGACGAAGCCCAGGTTAAGTTCTCGCGCCTGTTCATCCATCAAACCAACGGCAGTATCAAGACCCGCGCCGGATAAGGCTTTCAGACCAGTACCGGCTACCAGCGGGTTGGGGTCTGCCATTGCGGCCACCACCCTTTTAACGCCGCTTTCGATAAGCGCGCTCGTGCAGGGTGGGGTGCGGCCGGTGTGATTGCAGGGCTCTAGGCTGACATAAGCCGTAGCGCCGCGCGCCCGCTCACCCGCGACGCGCAACGCGTGAATTTCTGAATGGGCTTCGCCGGCGCGTTCGTGCCAGCCTTCGCCAACAATCACGCCATCGCGGACTATTACGCAGCCCACCCGCGGGTTAGGTGTGGTTGTTAGCAGTCCGCGCTCGGCGAGGCGCAACGCGTGCGCCATGAATTGATGATCCGCCGCGGAAAACACTACAGATCTCGCATTACGTCGCGAAAGTCCTCGACGTCCTGGAACGAGCGATAAACCGAGGCGAAGCGAATGTACGCAACCTTATCCATCTTATGCAGTTCGTCCATCACCATTTCGCCGATGCGGCGACCGTCTATTTCGCGTTCGCCCAGACCGAGCAATTTTTGACCGATACGTTCAACCGCCGCATCGACCAAGTCCGCCGAAACCGGCCGCTTGTGCAGCGCTCGCGCAAATCCAATGCGCAACTTTTGGCTGGAGAAATCTTCGCGCTTGCCGTTTTGTTTGATCACCTGAGGCATACGCAGCTCGGGATTTTCGTACGTTGTGAAGCGCTTATTGCATGCCGCGCACTTACGCCGCCGGCGAATGCTATCGCCCTCGTCATTGAGACGGGAATCGATGACCTGTGAATCGGGGTTTCCGCAAAAGGGACATTTCATTTTAACGGCGGCCGCGGTGAAAAGTGAAAGGTAAAAGGTGAAGGGAGAAACACCGGTGGCGCTCCTTCCCCTTCACGAACTTTAACTTCTATAGACCGGAAAGCGCTTGCACAAGGACTTAACCCGCGCCGCGACCTGTTGAATATGTGCCTCGTCTTGTGGCTCGTCGAGGGCGTCGGAAATGAAATGGGCGACTTGCTCCGCTTCGAGTTCGCGAAAGCCGCGCGTCGTCATCGCCGGAGAGCCGAGGCGAATGCCGCTGGTGACGAACGGTTTCTCCGGATCGTTCGGAATGGCGTTCTTGTTGACCGTGATGTGGGCGCGACCCAAAAGCGCTTCCGCCTCTTTGCCGGTGATGCGTTTCGCCCGCAGATCGAGCAGGAACATGTGGCAGTCGGTGCCACCGGAAACGATGCGCAGTCCGCGCGCTTGCAGGGTTTTCGCCATGACTCGGGCATTATCGACGACTTGTTCTTGATATACGCGAAAATCTTTCGACATGGCTTCTTTGAACGCAACCGCTTTCGCGGCTATTACGTGCATCAACGGTCCGCCTTGGATGCCGGGGAAAATAATCGACTGCAGCGCTTTCTCGTATTCGGCTTTCGCCATGATCAAGCCGCCGCGTGGACCGCGCAGGGTCTTGTGAGTCGTGCTGGTGACGAAATCCGCAATACCGATCGGGCTGGGATAAAAGCCGGTCGCGATCAAGCCCGCATAATGGGCGATGTCGGCGAACAGGTAGGCGCCGACACTATCGGCGATGTGGCGAAAGCGTTTCCAGTCGATCACGCGTGAATAGGCCGAGGCGCCGGTGACGATCATTTTCGGGCGATGCTGCAACGCCAGTTTGGCCGCTTGATCGTAGTCAATTTCTTCGTTGTCTTCGCGCAGCCCGTAGCTGATGACCTTGTATAGGCGTCCGCTGAAGTTTACCGGCGAGCCGTGAGTGAGGTGGCCGCCGTGCGCCAACGATAAGCCCATTAGGGTATCGCCCGGCTGCAACATCGCCATGTAAATGCCGGCATTCGCCTGTGAACCGGAGTGCGGTTGGACGTTGGCATAGTCAGCTTTGAACAGCGTCTTGACGCGATCGATAGCGAGTTGCTCGGCCATGTCGACGTATTCGCAGCCGCCGTAGTAGCGTTTTCCCGGATAGCCTTCGGCATATTTGTTAGTGAGCACGGAACCCTGTGCTTCCAGCACCGCCGGACTGACGTGATTTTCCGATGCGATCAGTTCAATATGATCTTCCTGACGTTGGCGTTCTTTCTCGATAATTTCCGCGATTTCCGGATCGATTGCGGCGAGCGTGTGATGGGCGCTAAACATGAGTTATGGTTTGGACCTAAAAATTTATGCGGCGAGTTTGGCCGGTTGCGCGGGATTATTGAACGCGGTGAGCAATTCGCTTTCCTTGTTCTTCGCCTCGACCAGATGTCGCTCTTTGATATGGCCGAAGCCGCGAATTTGTTCGGGGATTTGCGCCAATGCGACAGCCGTAGCGTAATTGTTGTCATTCAGCCCGGTGAGAATTTCGCCGATCAGTTTTTCGTAGTCGGTGATTAGCTGGCGTTCCATGCGACGTTCGGCGCTATAGCCAAAAATATCCAAGGCGCCGCCGCGCAACCCTTTGAATTTCGCGAGCAACGTGAAGGCGCGGAACATCCATGGACCATAAACAGATTTACGCAAGTGGCCGGTAACCGGATCGCGTTTGGAAAATAGCGGCGGCGCGAGATTGAAATTCAAGCGGTAGTCGCCCTCGAACATAGCGGCGATTTTCCTGGTGAATTCGCCATCGGTATAAAGGCGCGCAACTTCGTATTCGTCTTTGTAGGCGAGCAATTTTGCATAGTAACGCGCGACCGCTTCGCTCAAGCTTTGTTGGCCCGGAAACTTCCCGGACTCGGCAGCGCGGACGCGATCAACCAGCGAGCAGTAGCGCGCGCCGTAGGCGGCGTTTTGGTATTTTGTCAGATGGGCGACCCGGCGCTCGATCAATTCTTCGAGATTCTGCGACAGTTTTTCCGATGGCGGACGGCCGCTCGCCGGCGTTGCGATTTTTTGCACGGTGTCCAGATCGATGGCCGCGCGCCTGCCCCAGGCCAAAGCCTGCTTGTTCATTTCTATCGCGGCGCCGTTCAATTCGATCGCGCGCTCAATCGCAGCGGCGGAAATCGGCAGCCAGCCTTTTTGGTAAGCGTAGCCGACCAAGAAAAAATTAGTGGCGATCGAATCGCCCATCAACGCTGTGGCAATGCGTGTGGCGTTGACGAAATCGACATTCTCGTGGCCGACTTTATCGATGATTGTGTCCCTGAGTTCGGCGCCCGGTACGCGGAATTCGGTGTTGCGCGTGAACGCGCCGGTGATGACCTCGTTGATATTAATCACCGCCTTGGCGCCACGCGCCAGCGTCTCGGTTCCTTCGGAATTGCCGGAAACCAATAAATCGCCGCCGATCATCAGATCCGCGCCACCGGTGGCGATTTTGGTGGTCTTGATGTCCTCCGGCTTCAATCCGATGCGAACATAGCTCAACACCGCGCCGCCTTTTTGTGCCAAGCCGGTCATTTCCATCACGCCACAACCGCGCCCTTCGAGGTGGGCCGCCATGCCGATGATCGAACCGACCGTAACGGTGCCCTGACCGCCGACGCCGGTGACAATAAGCCGGTACGGACGCCCGAGTTTCTCGAGATCGACGAGTACCGGTTCTGTAAGTGCGGGCGGCGCGATTTCTAAATTGCTTCCGGCTTTTCCCTTCTTCAGATTGCCGCCATGTACGGTGACAAAGCTTGGGCAAAAGCCCTTCACGCAGGAAAAATCTTTGTTGCAGTTGGATTGATCGATGCTGCGTTTACGGCCGAATTCGGTATCGAGTGGCATAACCGCGACGCAGTTCGATTGCACGCCGCAATCGCCGCAACCTTCGCATACCGCTTCGTTGATGACGGTGCGCTTCGGCGGATCGATCATCTTGCCGCGTTTGCGGCGGCGGCGCTTTTCCGTCGCGCAGGTTTGATCATAAACGATGCCGCTCATGCCGGGAATTTCACGGAATTCGCGCTGCACTTGATCGTAGTCGTCGCGATGATGAATCGTGACGCCCGGCGCCCATTCTAAATTTGGCGGATACTTTTCCGGTTCGTCGGTGACGACTGCGACGCGCTTCGCGCCTTCAGCATGCAATTGCAACGTAATTTGCGGCACCGTCAATTGGCCATCGTGCGGCTGGCCGCCGGTCATCGCAACGGCGTCGTTGTATAAAACTTTGAATGTGAGATTTGCGCCCGATGCCGCGGCGGCGCGCACCGCGAGCAGGCCGGAATGGAAATAGGTGCCGTCGCCGACGTTCTGGAATACATGCTTCTGATTGGTGAATGGCGCCATGCCCATCCACGATGCGCCTTCGCCGCCCATCTGGGTGTAGCCCGAGGTGTTGCGATCCATCGATTGCGCTAAGAAGTGGCAGCCGATTCCCGCCAGCGCTTTCGAGCCTTCGGGCACTTTCGTGCCGGTGCTATGCGGGCAGCCGGGGCAGAAGTAGGGCATGCGCGCCACACCGATTTTCGATTTCTCCTGATGATTGAGCAAATGATCGATCACCGCGACGCGATTCACCACACGGTCATCGGCCATGTGGCTCAAAATCCGATGGCCGATCACCTGTGCGATTTGGTTCGGATCCAGCGCGCCGGAAGACAGGAACATCGGTCGGCCTTGCTCGTCGAATTTGCCGATGATGCGCGGCGCATTCGCTTGGCCGTACAACATTTCTTTGACTTGACCTTCCATCAAGCCGCGCTTTTCTTCGACGAGGATGATCAGATCCAAACCCTGGGCGAATTTCGCCAGGCCCTGCGGTTCCATCGGCCAAGTCATGCCGACTTTGTAAAGGCGTACACCCATGCGCTCGCAATCGGCGTCGCTTAGATTCAATTCGTCCAGCGCGCTACGTGTGTCGAGATAGGATTTGCCGGTGGTGATAATGCCGATTTTTGCGTTGGCTGAATCGATGTCGATGCGGTCCAGATGGTTGGCGCGCGCAAACGCTTTGATCGCATCGAGCTTGAAATTGTGTAAGCGATATTCCTGCGTGCGCGGCGGATCGTTTGGGCGAATATGCAATCCATCCGGCGGCAGTGTGAAGTCTGCGGGGATATTCACTTGCACGCGGCTTGCGTCCAATTCCACCACAGCAGCGGTGTTAACCGTATCGTGCACGCACTTAATGCCAACCCAGGCGCCGGAATAGCGCGATAACGCGAATCCATACAGTCCGTAATCCAGAAGCTCTTGTACGCCGGCTGGATTCAGCACCGGGATCATGGCGTCTACTAACGCGTATTCGCTTTGGTGCGCGGTGGTGGAAGACTCGCAAGTATGGTCATCGCCCATCAACACCAACACACCGCCGAGCGGGCTGGAACCGAACAAATTGCCGTGACGGAACGCATCGCCGGAGCGATCGACACCGGGACCTTTACCATACCAAATGCTGAATACGCCGTCGTATTTCGCTTGGCCGGTGAATGCAACTTGCTGGGTGCCCGAGCACGCGGTAGCCGCCAAATCTTCATTCAGGCCAGGTTGAAAGACAACGTGATGTTCCTGCAGAAACTTGTGCGCCGACACCAATTGCTGATCGTAGCCGCCGAGCGGCGAGCCGCGGTAACCGGAGACATAGCCTGCCGTGTTATGGCCGGCAGCGAGGTCGCGGCGGCGCTGCATCATCGGCAAACGCACCAGCGCCTGGATGCCGGTCAAGTAAATTCTGCCGGTTTCTTGCGTGTATTTGTCTTCGAGCTTAACGTCTCTGAGGGTCGCCATCGACTGATGATCCTTGTCCGTAGAATGGGGGAGTACCGCTTAGTTGGCAATTTTAGCATGCAGCCGCGCATCACCCCAAGCGCTGTCATCGGGAATTCTTTGCTATAGTTTGCTGCGCGTATTCGCTTGTTACCCGGAGATCTGCATGGAATTAGGAGATTTCGCCGACGCCGAAATGATGGCCGGCGCGAATGAAATGGCAAAGGCGCAGCGCCTCGGTTCCGACGATGAATTTCCTGAAGTGTGGGCGACGTCACGGATGATTTTGTTGATGGAAATCGCTGCGACGCGATTGATGAAACCGATTGTTGGCTTGGGAAATATGTCTGTCGGCGTGGGAATCAATATTCGCCATATCGCGGCGACGCCGGTCGACAGCAAAGTTCGGGCGCGGGCGACCTATACCGGTCGCGACGGCAAACTGTATACCTTTACGATTGACGCGTTCGATGGCGGCGGCAAAGTGGGCGAGGGCGATCATACCCGAGCAATTATTTCCACGGAACGCTTGCTCGCCGGGGCGGCGGCGCGGACTAAGTGAGGCGGGCATTTTTCTGTGTCATTCCCGCGGAGGCGCATAAGCGCTAACATAATAATTGAAGATTTTCATGATTTGTCCGATACTGAGCGCTGACCTATTGAGGGAGCGATGCGATGGGCGATTTGGGCGCGGAGGCAGAAGCGGACGATCGTCTGCG
>JANNFT010000415.1:0-3161 GCA_031380185.1 Pseudomonadota bacterium | reverse complement strand
AGGAGCCTGTCGGACTTAAAGAATCGCAGCGAAAAAGGTGTTGAGCGAGGACGTTGCAGGAAGCCCACCGAGCACTCAATCAGCAGCAACAAGGGATAAACGACCTACCTCTGGAAGAGCGAGAACATTTGGGATTTGTCGAACGTCAACGCGAGCTCCTAACGTTGGTCGAGCGCGGCGCTGCCGCGGCGCAGACGCTTGAGGAACAATCCGACCCCGCCGCGCTAAGCCGAGTGCTTGTCATATTCACGCCCACGAAGGTCGCTTGAAAGAACTACACGAAGACGTTATCGCGCATCGTAACTATGAAATCTCTACCAATACCGGTCACTTAGAAACCAATACCCGACGTTTGTTGTATATGGCCATCTCGAATCTGGGCGTATTCGCGATCGCCATCGTTGTTGCCTTTGTATTCACGCGGTACAACATCGTCAAACCTATCAATCATTTGGCGGCCGCGGCGGCGGTGCTCGCCGCCGGTAACTTCGGTCACCGCGTCGCCGTCACGTCGAAAGACGAAATCGGTAACTTGCAGAGTGCGTTCAATCAAATGGCAAGCGATCTCAGGCGGACGCATGAACGCCTGACCCTCGCGCAAAAAAATGGCGCCATAGCGATATGGGATTGCGCTATTGCGGCGAACCTGATTTACCTTAGTGAAGGCTGGTCGCGGCTGTTAGGCGAACCGCGCGAGCCGGTCAGCGTTTCGATCGATGCCTACTTTGAACGCATCCATCGCGCCGACGTTGACGGCGTGCGGCAATCACTAGCAGCGCTATTGAATGGCACAGCGCCTGGCTACGCCGCGGAATATCGCGTGAGATGCCTGGACGGCAGTTGGAAGTGGATCTTCGGCGACGGTAAAGTCGTTGAACGCGGCACAGACGGGCGCCCGGCGCGCGCGATAGGTACGAATATCGATATCACCTATCGCAAACTCGAGGAGGAAAAACTGCGTAAAACCGAGCGGTTTTTGGAATCGATCGTCGAGCAAATTCCCGACGCGGTGTTGGTCAAAGACGCCAAAACGCTAAGCTGCGTGCTGATTAATCGGGCTGGTAAAAATATCTACGAAATCGTGGGTGACAATTGTATCGGCGACACCTACCAGGACTGGCTTCCGGCGCGGCAAGCGGCGTTGCTTTTCGCCCGCGACCGTGAAGTTCTGGCCACTAAGCAGCCGCTGGATATTCCACAAGAGACCTTGACGCGGCGCGACGGTTCTGAGCGCGTTGTGCATACCGAGAAAATTGCCATTTTCGATGCCGACGGTAACGCCGAATATTTGCTGACCCTATTGCACGACATAACTGACGCGAATCTGGCCGAGCGCGCGCTGCGCGCCAGCGAAGAGCGTTTTCGCCTGATCGCCGAGAACGTCAGCGACTTGATTGCGGTGGTCGATACCGAAGGAAAGCGAATTTACAGCAGCCCCTCGTATCGCGCCATGTTCGGCGACGATGTGCTGCTGCCGGGCAGCGATTCGTTTTCACAAATTCATCGCGACGATCGCGAGGGGGTGATTCAACTCTTTAACGAGTCGGTGAAAAGCGGGCAAGGTCGCCGCGCCCAGTTTCGATTTATTCTGCCAGACGGCGATATTCGCTTCATCGAATCGCGCGGCAACGTAGTGCGCAACGACTCCAGCGAGGTGGACCGGGTCGTTGTCGTATCCCGTGACGTGACTGAGCGTCTTAGCGCCGACGAGCGCCTGCGCTACCTAGCTCACCACGATTTGCTGACGGATCTCCCCAACCGCGTTCTAATGCGCGATCGCATCGAACAGGGATTGATGCAAGCGGAGCGCTCCAATACACGCGTCGCAGTTATGTTTCTCGACCTCGACCATTTCAAGAACGTCAATGATCTGCATGGGCACAGCGTTGGCGATCAACTGTTGCGGGAATTGGCGCAGCGACTGCGGCGCCGTGTGCGCATTAGCGACACGATCTCGCGCCAAGGCGGTGACGAGTTCGTCATCTTTCTCCCGAATTTGCCGATGCGCGCCGCGGCCGTCAGTGTCGCAGAGTCCATACTAGACGCCTTTTCGAGACCGTTTATGGTCGGCAACCACACACTGGAAGTCGGCGCGAGTATTGGGATTAGCGTGTTTCGGGAAGACGGAACCGATGTGGAAACGCTGCTACGCAACGCCGATACCGCCATGTACGAAGCTAAACAAAGCGGCCGCGCCGGCTACCAATTTTTCAATGCAGAACTTGAACAAGCGGTGCGGCTGCGTGTCGACATGGGTACACGTTTGCGTAACGCCATCGGCCTGAACGAGTTCAGGCTCGAATACCAGCCTCGCATCAATCTCGCCACCGGCGAAATTTCTTCGACCGAAGCGTTGGTGCGCTGGCAACACCCGGAGATGGGCCTGATTGGACCAACGCAGTTTATTGCGTACGCTGAAGAGAGCGGTCTGATCATAAATCTTGGTAAATGGATACTGGCTGAAGCTTGCCGTCAAAACGAAGCCTGGCGACGCAGTGGCTACCCAGATTTGGTCGTTGCGGTAAATGTGTCCGGCCGCCAATTTCGCCAGCATGGCTTCGTCAGTTTGGTCGCGGCGATCTTGACGGAAACGGGCATGCCGGCGCAAGCACTAGAACTCGAGTTAACCGAGACGGTGTTCATGCAGGAAGCCGAGCATACTAAAACGCGGTTCAAAGAGCTACGTGCTCTTGGCGTAAAACTCGCGATCGATGATTTCGGCACCGGTTACTCGAATCTTAGCTATCTCAAGCGCTTCGGCGTCGATCGGCTCAAGATCGACCAATCATTCATCCGCGACGTCGCCACCGACCCAAATGACGCGGCGATCGTTGACGCGATCCTGGCCGTCGCCCGCAGCCTGCGAATTGAAGTCACCGCCGAAGGTGTGGAAACTGAAATGCAGGCGAATTACCTGCGCAGCCGGGGCTGTTCGGAAGCGCAAGGATATCTCTATAGCCGGCCATTGCCCGCGATCGAACTGGAGCGACAATTGCAACATTGGTGTAGCCAAGAAGCGCTTGCGTCGCGTCAACTTAGCGTTTGACCATGTGGCCGCTCATGGCCCGATCTAAGGAATTCCCAATCGAATCGTGCCAGAATGACCGCGCAGCCTGCCTCTTCAGGCACATCCCGCAGAAGCAAGGCCAGATGCGGCTCTT
>JANNFT010000414.1:0-15989 GCA_031380185.1 Pseudomonadota bacterium | reverse complement strand
AAGCTTTCGAGGCTGGCAGATGGCGACGGAGAAAGTGAAGCCAATCGTTCGGCGCACCGCGCAAATAGATTTAGTGGCAATGCTCAAGGCGCAAAAAATAACGACGACAACAGAGGCGGTCGATTATATGTTGGCGCGTTTTCTGAGCACGGCGGCCGACAGCACGGATCGGGCGCGTTTGATCGAATTTTTAAACAGCGAATTGGGCACGGACAATGTGAGCGACGCGGAAACTTATCTTGAGGAACCATTGCGCTTACTTCTCCATCTTATTATGAGCTTGCCTGAATATCAGTTGGGATAGGAGATAGGACGATGAAAGACGATAAATATTTTGGTCAGAATATCAGCCGCAGATCCTTGCTGGGTGCGGGTCTCGCAGGCATCGGCCTGAACGGCGCGCGCTTGTTGGGCGTGCCGATGGCGCTGGGACAAGTAGCGCAGGCGATGGCTGCGGACGCGGCGAGTAAGGATAGAATTGTGGTGATTGTCGAGTTATCCGGCGGCAACGATGGTTTGAATACGCTGGCGCCGTACGGCGATGACGCATATTACAAACACCGTCCGACGCTGGGCATCAAGCCGGATAAACTGCGCAAGATTGACGATCATTATGGCTGGAACTCAGGCATGATCGGATTCGAGAAATTGTACAAAGACGGCAAGCTCGCGGTCGTGCACGGCTGCGGTTACGATCAGCCATCATTTTCGCATTTTACTTCGATGGCCTATTTGCACACGGCGGCGCCCAACAGCGGTGAAGAATACGGCTGGGTCGGCCGTCTGGGCGACGCGATGCAACCGCAGTTCGCGCCAAATTTCATTGTCAATATCGACGCGACGCAATCCTTGGCGGTAAAAAGCCATGTGCATGTGCCGGTGGTTTTCGACGAACCGGAGCGTTTCACACGCAAAGGAAGCTTTCAGGAAAAACCATTATTCGACAATGTAACGCAGGTCGAAAACGATCCGAACTTATCGCGTGCATTCTTGCGCGAGGCGGCGAAAAGCGCGATCGATGCATCGGCCTTGGTGCGCGAAGCATGGACCCGCTATCGTACGCCGGTCGACTACGGCATCGCGCCTTTGGGATTATCCAAGGTCGCGGCGCTGATCGACGCCGGCATGCCGACGCGCTTGTATTACACCGGTTACCGCAATAATGCATTCGATACCCACGTGCAACAGCCAGATCTACATGGGCGCTTGCTGACCTATGTGTCCGACGCGATCATGGGTTTCATGCGCGACTTGGAGCGCATCGGCAAGGCGGATAATGTGGCGATTTTGGTGTTCTCCGAGTTTGGCCGCCGCGTGCCAGAGAACGCCAATCAAGGCACTGATCATGGCACGGCGAATCACATGTTTATGATCGGGAAGCACGTGAAGGGCGGTCACTACGGCAAGCCGGTGGATCTGACAAAACTGGATTCCGGCGATAATCTTATCCATACCACTGATTTCCGCCGCGCTTATGCGACGATAACCAAAGGCTGGATGGGATATAACGATACGGCGAAGATATTGAAATCGGAGTTCGAACCGTTCCCGATTTTCGCGTAGATATTTTCATTCAATAAGAACAAACGATGCTCGTTCGAATTTGCGGCGTGCTTGCGGGATGGTTTTTTCTTCAGTACTCAGCGATGGCGGCGGACGTGCAGGAGCTCGAACAAGAAATCGTCATCGGCAAGCGCGAGCGCGATATTCCGCGCCTGGGTTATACGACGCCGGAAGTGTTCGATCCGTTCACCGATATTCTGTGGCAAGGCGGTTACCGCGACTATCCGCCGTCGGAAATTCCTGAGGGCTTGAAGTACGCGACAGCCATGGCGCGCACCGCCAAGCTCGGGCGCATCGCCGTGTGCGCCGATGCGTTTTACTGGCCGTTCTCGCACACTATGAAAACGTCCGAGCCGCCCGGCATCGACATCGAAATCGTCCGCCGCATCGCCAAGCGCCACGATTGGCGTATCGAAATGATGTGGGCGCCGAACACCATTTCGCGCGGCGGCGTCGGTGCGGCCTTCAAGAAAGGCATCGATCGCGGTTACTGCGACGTGTTTCTAGGGCTGGTCATCACGGGCGACGATCACCACATGGAAGGTCATCAAATGGTGTTCACCAAATCTTACATCGGCATGGGTTTCGTACTGGTGACTAAGGGCAATGCGGTGGGCCTAAAAACGTTAGAAGAAGTCGTCAACGCGAAAATAAAAATAGGCGTGCCGGCGTTTTCCCCTATGTATGACTATGTGAAAGACAAAGGCATCCCATACGAATCCTACGCTTTGAACTTCCGTTTGGTCGATGCCTTCGTCAAAGGTGAAGTCGAGGCGGCGATGGTGTGGGAACCCGGATTACCGGTCGCAAAAAAAGAAAAAGGCTATGACGTCAAGCCGGTTCCCGGCTACGTGCCGCTTGCCGGTCAGCGCTGGAACGGCGCGTGGGGCGTGAAAGGGCGCGAATCGGAGTTTATTGAGTTTCTCGATGCGGAGTTGGTCAAGATGGTCGCCAACGGCGAGATCAAGCAAATTGTTGAGAGCTACGGCATGAACTACTATCCGCCGTTTTTAAATTAACAACGATGCCGTCTCATCGGTTTATACGATTTCTTGTTGCGTCTGTTGGGCTGCTATTTGCGTTTACTTTGCTTCCTCGGATGGCGCATGGCGCGGACGTACAACAGCTCGAAACCGAAACGGTGATCGGCAAAAAACAAAAGTGGGATCCGAAGAAAACTCATCCTGAAGTATTCGATCCGGTGAATAACGAACGATGGCGCGCTGGCTTTCGCGAATCGTTCGCTACCGAAATTCCTGAGGACCTAAAGAGCGTCGACGCGTTGACCCGTATCCGTGCGATGAAGCGCATGGTTGCTTGCGCCGACGGCTGGTACTATCCGTTTTCTAGAACGGCGCCGCTGTCGGAAACCCCCGGCATTGACATCGATATTTTGCGCGACATCAGCAAACGCCAGGGATGGCGCTTGGATATCGTATGGGCGAACACCGGAATTAGCCTTGGCTATGCCTTTACCAAAACGATCGGCAAGGGCTACTGTGATTTTTTTGTCGGACTGGTGCATTCAGATGACAACTTAGACGTTCAGGCGCATCACTTGGTCTATACCAAGCCTTATATTGGCCTGGGTTTTGTGCTCGCGGTGCAAGGTAAGGCGTCCAAGGTCAAAACGCTTGCCGAGATTAAAGCGAAGAAGCTGAAAGTCGGCGTGCCGATGTTAAGCCCGATGGAGGAATATGTTCGCGCCAATAAAATAGAATACGAGCTGTATAGCCAGAGCCACGGCTTGATCGAAGGATTGGTGAAGCGAGAGGTCGATGCGGCAATGATGTGGTCCGGCGCCGTCGCCGTCGCGAAGAATGATTACGACGTCGAGTTTGACGTCGTGCCGGATTTTGTGCCACAGGTGGGCCAACGCTGGAATGGCGTCTGGGTGGTTAAGGAAAAAGAAACGCAACTACGCGCTTTCCTCGATGACGAATTGCAGACAATGCTCAAGCAGGGAAAGATTCAGAGCATTGTCGAGAGCTATTACATGCCATTCTACGAACCATTTGTAAATTAAACCGGGCAACGCCCCGCAAGGAGAACATCGATGAAGAAAAAATTGGCGCTGTGCTGTGTCGCAATCGCTACAGGATTCGCAAATTGCGCCTCGGCGGTTGAAGGTATCGTGTTGTGGAACAACGTGAAATGCGGTGTCAACATCGTCGCGACAGACGGTGGCTATACCTTTAATCAGCAGGTGTCCGCCGCGGAATTAACTGTTGGCGATAAACTCGACGGGCTGCTGAATGTTGCCGAGAAAACCAATAATTTTGCGAATGTTACGACCGGTAAACACGTGATGATGTGGGTCGGGCGCTACTCGACAGCAGGAAAATAATTTTAGAATGGGTGCCGCCAAAGTGTCGCACCGAGGATCTGGCGACGATGAGTTGGGGGCCCACGCAATAGGGTGGTCGATCGCTGGTCTCACCGCCTCGATTTACCGCTGTCATTCCCGCCGGTGCGCATATGCGCTAACTTAAGCTGAATTTGCATGAAAATGAAATCAAAGATACGTCAACGGCGTGGAGAATAAAGTATGCTTGACGTAGATTTTTGTCTAAGTTAGCGCTTATGCGCCGGTGCGGGAATGACAGCGTCATATGTCGTCGCCAATGTGGAAAAGTGATCGCGCCACGTGGCGCTTGGATCTTCGTTCGTGGCGCACTATATCTGGAGCGCCACACCCCTCTTGGCTCTGCGGCCTATTGCATTTATTTCGCAAAATCCAAACTTCCCATGGCCTTGGGATACGTAACGATTCCCCAGGGAAGATTTAGATCCTTCACATGATTCACTGGCTGGTAGGTTGTTCCATCCAACACCAGCACTTCTTGACTGCGGCCACAGGCGATCAGCAGATTTTTTTCGTCAGGCGTGAAGGTGAAATGCCAGCAGCGATCGCCGATCGGCACCGTTTTTTCTAGCTCCAACGTTTTGCCGTTAAACACTTGCAGTTCCTTGGCCTTGAACGCGGCGACCAGTAAACGCTTGCCGCTCTTGTCGAACGCGATGCCGTAAGGACCTTTGGCGGTGGCGACGGTTTTCAGCGGTTTAAACTTGTCGTCAAGCAGCAGGAGTTTATCGCCGTACTCGAGAGACACGACATAAGTCTTGCCGTCGGGCGAGGCTTTGATGCCGCGAGGACGATCGCCGAGCTTATGGGTATCGACCTTGCTCACCAATTTGCCCGACTTAATATCGTAAACGGTGATGGTGTTGTCGCCTTCGTTGGTCACGAGCATTTTCGTGCCGTCATGGGAAAACTCGATGCCCTCGGTTTCCGGACCACTCATGATGGTTTTGACGACGTTCATCGCCTTAAGATCGATGACGGCAATACCTGCCGGGAGCTTTGGCGCGCCATCGTCGTCGTCTTCTTTCTCGCCGGGTTTCGGCGGCGGGCCGGCTTTTGCGCTCGGCTCGTAACTGACGTAGGCGAAATCGCCGAATACACGCACGAACTCAGGATTTTGGCCGATGGGAATATGCTTGATGACTTTCTTCGTTGCCGTATCGATCAGCGACACGTCGCCGCCTTCGCGATTCGCCGTAATCAGCAGCTTGCCATCGTTGGATATCCCGAGGCCGCGCGGCTCCTTCGCCTCGATGTCGATGGTGTCGACCACGGTGAAACTCTCCAGGGAAATCACAGAAACGCCCTTGTCTTGATTCGTGACATAGGCTACGCCCAGATGATGGCCCGCCCAGGAGGATATACTTATTCCTGCGCATAAACTCATCATTACCAATTTGTTCGATACGGCTTTCATTCTGAAGTTGCTCCTCAAAGTTTTTGTCGGCGTCGCGAATTTGCGCGCCTAAATTATGATTCTTGCCGCTAGGAATCGTTCATGAGATCAAGCGGATATATCGGTCGCCTGACTTTGCGATAGGGAAATATACGCCAATCGGAACTGCCTACACCGACGCCGTCGCATTCGATTGCCGCTGTCGCGAACGGCAAAAATACCGGCCGGTAATACATCCGCGATTTCAGCACCAAATACTTCTTGCGTCGCGGATCGATGCCAACGCTGGTAAACACACCCAAGTCCCATGGCTCTTGCGAACGTTCGCAAATGACGATTTCCGCTGCGCCGGTATCGAGCACGACAGTACGGCCCATGTAACTGCGTACGCCCGTTAATTGCGGCCCGGTGATGGTGTATTCGCCGTCGGTGATGGCGCGCACCACGCCGCTGAGTTCTAGGGGTTCGCCTTTTAGGCCGATCGAAGGCATATCCATTTTCCCTCCAACGCGCAAAGTGAGCGTCGCGCCGACACCGGCCTCGATACAGCGCGCGACAGATTCTGGATCGCGGATCGGTCCCGCCGCCAAGTTGGTGGCGCCTTGGCGCAGTACTTCCGCCAAAACCCGCATGGTGTCTTGCGTTGCGCCCGATGCACAATTGTCGCAGTGATCCAGCAATAAAATCGGACCTTCGCTCAGCGCCATCGCGCGGGCAATAGAGTCGGCCAGCGGCTCGGCGTGATAGATGAAATCCGCGCGCCGTTTCCAGGCAAGATCGAGCATCGTCTTGCAGGTATTTTCCGCCGCTTGGCGATCACTATCGGCAACGACAACCGCGCTTACGCCCATGTCGGGTATGTCTGTTTGCGGGAAACCGCCGAAGGCCGTGGCCGCGAGCAATCCGCGTCGTTCTGCCTCTTTCGCTGCGCCAACAAAATCGCGCATCGGTGTTTCATCGGTATTCATTCTCAGGGTTTGCGCGAGGATCGGCCGATTGCCCCACGCAATTACCGGCTTAACCTCGCCCTTCAAATAACGCAGCAGAATGCGCGCGGCGAGATCCCCGGCCTCGTACATATCGACGTGCGGATAGGTCTTATACCCGGTCAGCACATCGCAGTTCGCCACCATTTTTTCCGTGACGTTTGCATGCAGATCCAATGCGACGGCGATTGGCAATTTGGGCGCGATGCGGCGCAACCGTTCGAGCAAATCCCCCTCGCCGTCATCGGTGCTTTCCACCACCATCGCGCCATGGAGATCGAGGAACAACGCGTCGCAGCCTTGCTCTACAGCGGTGACGATGGCATCGCACATGACCGTGTAGGCTTGGTGAGAAACTGCTCCGCTCGGCGGCGAATCACCTGCGACCGGCGTCACGATTTCGGCGCCGAATTGCGTCGCGCGATCGATGAATGCGCCCATCGGTGTTGCGGTTCCGCGCATTGCGTCGAATGCGTCTCGATTGAAATAGGGGCCGTTCTTGCCGAAGGAAAATAGCGGCGTCGGCACTGGCGAAAACGTGTTCGTTTCGTGTTTCATCTGCGCGATGACGAATTTCATCAGGGTTTGCAGAACAAATAGGGGTCGCTGAGAGATTTGATCCCGCCCTCACCCTCTCCCCCGAACGCGGGCGAGAGGGTGAGGGGGGCGGTCACTAGAAAGCGCCTCGACGTCATCGCGCTTCCACCCCACACCACTCTGCAACAAACAGTGCGATAGCCTGTGTCACCCGCCGCACCGAATCCAATTCCACCCGTTCGTCAAATCCATGAATATCTTCCGCGAGCGGCCCGTAGACCAGCGCCG
This sequence comes from Pseudomonadota bacterium, assembly GCA_031380185.1. GTDB lineage: Bacteria > Pseudomonadota > Gammaproteobacteria > Burkholderiales > JALYOK01 > JALYOK01. Next base: position 8,854 of record JANNFT010000414.1, on the reverse strand, counting down.
GAATCTTGCCGTAAACATCGAAAATGCGTGCGTCGGTGGTTGCCGTGCTGCTGATTTCCTGCAACCCGGCGCCGTCGAACGCGGCGCGATGCGCGCGCATAATAATTTCTTCCGCTTCCGCAGCATTCTTCAGCACAAAACCGGTTGCCGCCAATCCGGGGTAGGTGACTTTCGGCGGATACTTCGCCAGAAATTGGTGACCACTTGCCGCATCGGTGATACAGGCCTCGATTTCCTTACGCGCTGCGTCGAGCGCTTTCGCCGGCGGTACGCCGATGCGCGCATCGAAGGTGCACCACGAAGGTACACTCGACGCCCAATCGCCGCCGGCGATTTTTCCGACATTAAAATTGAGAGGATGATGAACGTCGCGATAGTGTTCATCGTCGTGGCAACTGTCGTTCCATTTTTCTTCAAGCGCGTGTAACGCCTGCATGAGACCGTAGGCGGACTCGATCGCATTCGCGCCGCGCCCGGCTTCGCGCACGTGCACGGGCTTGCCGAGTACGTGCACCTGTATCCACAACACGCCTATTTGCGCGCGGCCGAGTTGGTTATTCCACGGTTCGGGAATGAGCGCCGCGTCGGCGCGATAACCGCGCTGCAAGCAAGCAAGGGCGCCGTTCCCGGTGCATTCTTCTTCGATGACCGATTGGATCTGCAGGTCCGCTGCCGGCGCGTAACCGCAACGTTTTAATGCTTCAATCGCATATATGTTCGCGGCGATGCCCGCCTTCATGTCGCCGCTGCCGCGGCCATAGAGCCAGCCATTTTCCAAACGCGGTACGAATGGCGGCGAAGTCCACATGTTGAGGGGGCCGACCGGCACGACATCGATGTGACCATTCAGAATCAGGGAATGGCCCTGCTTGTTTTTTGGGCGATGGGAACCCACCACATTCAGCGCATTGTCATACGTAACGGTGACCGGCGAGAAGCCGGGCAAGTGATTCAACTCGTCGACATGCATGGCCCACATGTCGACCGCATGACCACGCTCGCGCAGGGATTTGGCGACAAAATCCTGCGCCGTCTGTTCCGCGCCGCGCACGCTCGGGAATTTTACCAATTCACCGGTGAATGCGATTTGCTCGTCGAACTGGACGTCGACGGCGTGTCGGATTTTAGTGGCTAGGTTGCTGTCGAGCATATTGAACTGGCGCTAGCGTTTTTAGTTGTCATTCCCGCGAAAGCGGGAATCGATGTGGCGTTTGCAAGTCAGCAAGGATTCCCGCTTTCGCGGGAATGACAAGGTTAGAGGTAGTCGCTTTGAAGTCTATGGCAGTGCCTTCAACACATCGACAATCGTCCCAAACAAATGATCGATGTGTTTCTTCTCCGAAATCAACGGCGGCGACAATGCGATGACGTCTCCGGTGGTGCGCACCAGAACATTCTTGTCGAAGCAACGCAAAAACGCTTCGAATGTGCGCGCGCCGGGCCGGTCCGCCATTGCTTGCAATTCGATGCCGGCGACCAAACCGATGCTGCGGATGTCGATCACATGCGGCAGGCCGCGCAAACTGTGTGCGGCGTCTTGAAAATATTCCGACAGTCCCGCGGCACGCTCGAACAACTGTTCTTCGCGATATAGATCCAACGTCGCGCTCGCTGCGGCCGAGGCGACCGGGTGGCCGGAGTAAGTGTAGCCGTGGAAAAATTCGATGGCGTTCGCCGGCGCATTCATGAATGCATCGTAAATATGGTTCTTGGCGATGACGGCGCCCATCGGAATCGTCGCGTTAGTCACGCCCTTGGCGCAAGTGATCATGTCGGGCACGACACCGAACACGTCCGCCGCGAATGCGTGCGGCCCGACGCGGCCGAAGCCGGTGATAACTTCATCAAAGATCAACAACAAGTTGTACTTGTCGCAAATCTCGCGCAGGCGTTTTAAATAACCTTTCGGTGGAATCAGTACGCCGGTAGAACCCGCCATCGGCTCGACGATCACCGCGGCAATATTCGACGCATCGTGCAGCGGAATGATGCGCTGCTCGAGATCGTCCGCCAGATGCGCGCCCCATGCCGGTTGGCCGCGGCTGAAAGCTTGCTGCTCGAGATTGAAAGTATGCGGCAGATGATCGACGCGTGGCAGCATGCTGCCGAAGGTCTTGCGGTTGCCGGTCATGCCGCCGACGGAAATGCCGCCGAAGCCGACGCCGTGATAGCCGCGTTCGCGGCCGATGAATAAAGTGCGATGACCTTCGCCGCGCACCCGATGGTAAGCCAGCGCAATCTTCAGCGCGCTATCGACGGCCTCGGAGCCGGAGTTGGTGAAGAAAACGTAGTCCAGTCCGGTTGGCGCCATGGCCGCAAGCTTGCTCGCCGCTTCGAACGGGCCGGGATGTCCCATCTGAAACGTCGGAGCAAAATCTAAAGTATCGACTTGTTTTTTGATCGCTGCGGAAATTTTGTCGCGGCAGTGGCCGGCCTGCACACACCACAAGCCCGAGGTGCCGTCCAGTACCTGTTTGCCCTCGACGGTGGTGAAGTACATATCTTTCGCGGAGGCAAACAATCGCGGCGCGGATTTGAATTGTCGGTTTGCCGTGAACGGCATCCAGAAGTGTTCGAGGTCGATTGCGGTGACGCCAGCGTGCGGGGCATTCATGATTTCCTCACTCGATTTAAGGTGAAAACGGTCAGAAATTATACAACGTCTGCTCAACTGTGCGGGCATCGCTAAAAGCCGCTCTGAACTTGAGTCTCAGGCCATGCCATGCCACAGGCAAGTATTCATGCGCCGTTCGGAGGATGATAAATCTATGCGTAATGCGCGCCGATGGGCTAACGCTCGGCTAGGACGGTGGAAGTTGCGAAGACTTTAACCCCAATCGAGACTTTGACGTATGTGTCTAGCGGTAAATAGAGATCGACGCGCGAGCCGAAGCGAATGAAGCCATAGCGTTGGCCGCGGGCGAGGCGATCACCTTTGCCGACGTAGCAGAGAATGCGCCGCGCCACGAGGCCGGCAATTTGCACGCAGGTGATATCGTCGCCGGGATCGGTCTTAATCCACAGCGCGTTGCGTTCGTTTTCTCCTGATGCCTTATCGAGGTCGGCATTAAAGAATTTGCCTGGGTGATACCAAACGTTTTGTATCACACCATCCACCGGGCTGCGGTTGGAGTGGACGTTGAACACATTCATGAACACGCTAATCTTCAGTGCATCGCGATTTAAGAATGGATCACGTGCTTTGCCGACGAATACCACGCGGCCATCCGCGGGCGAAACGATGGCATTAGGATTGTCCGGTAACTGACGCGGCGGATCGCGAAAAAATTGCGTGACGAAAATCGCGATGAGCCAAAACGGCAGCGCAAACCAAAAGCCGAATCCCAGAGTGGCGACGAGCGCGATGAAAGCGCTAAACGCAACGAAGGGCCAACCTTCGCGGGCGATGATGGGATGAGAGTACAGCATACGTTAGGTGTGATAGGCAAAGAGCGAAATGTGGACGTTAAAGATGCGCGCTTGGGATTTTACTCTTCACTTTTCAAATTTCACTCTTCACGAACTTTTAGTTTTTAGATTGATCGACCAATTTATTGCGCTTGATCCAAGGCATCATCTCGCGCAATTTTTCGCCGACGATTTCTATCGAATGCGCTTTGGTCAGATTGCGGTTGGAGAGCAACGACGGTGCGCCGGCACGATTTTCCAGAATGAAATTCTTGGCGTATTCGCCGGTCTGAATGTCTCGCAGCGCTTTGCGCATCGCCTCTCGGCTCGCTTCATTGATAATTTTTGGGCCCGTGACATACTCGCCGTATTCGGCGTTGTTCGAAATCGAGTAGTTCATGTTGGCGATGCCGCCCTCGTAAATCAGATCGACGATGAGCTTGAGTTCGTGCAAGCATTCGAAGTACGCCATCTCGGGTGCATAGCCGGCTTCAACCAACGTTTCGTAACCGGCTTTGATCAGTTCAACGCAGCCGCCGCACAACACCGCTTGTTCGCCAAAAAGATCGGTTTCGGTTTCTTCTTTGAAGCTGGTTTCTATCACGCCGGCACGGGCGCCGCCAATCGCAGCGGCGTAGGACAAGGCCATGTCGCGCGCTTTTTTCGTGACGTTTTGATGAATCGCGATCAAGCACGGCGTGCCGCCTCCTTGCGTGTAAGTTGAGCGAACTGTGTGACCTGGCGCTTTCGGTGCGATCATGACGACGTCGATATCGGCACGCGGCATGACTTGGCCGTAGTGGATATTGAAGCCATGGGCAAAGGCCAAGGACGCGCCTTTTTTGATATTCGGCTCAATATTTTCTCGATAAACTGCTCCGATGTTTTCATCGGGTAACAAGACCATGACGAAGTCGGCGCCTTTTACTGCGTCATCGACTTCGGCAACCTTGAGGCCGGCTTTCTTCGCTTTGTCCCAGCTCGCGCCGCCCTTGCGTAAACCGACGGTGACTTTCACGCCGGATTCGTGCAGGTTCAACGCGTGAGCGTGGCCCTGGGAGCCGTAGCCTAGAATGGTGACCTTTTTGCCTTTGATCAACGATAGGTCGGCGTCTTTGTCGTAATAAACTTTCATTTGTTTCCTTAGCGGGGAGTGAAAAGTGAAGGGTAAAGAGTGAAAAGTAAGATCGTGGTGCTACGCCTTTTCACCCCTCACCGTTCACCTTTCACGCATTACACCTTCATCACCCATTCGCCGCGTCCGACGCCGCACGCGCCGGTGCGCACGGTTTCGAGAATAAGCTCACGGTTAATTGCTTCTAAATAGGCATCAAGTTTTTCCCCGGTGCCGGTCATTTCGATGGTGTAAGTTTTTTCCGTGACATCGATCACCCGGCCGCGGAAAATATCGGCGCTGCGTTTGATTTCTTCGCGGTCCTTGCCTTCGGCGCGCAACTTGATCAGCATCAACTCGCGTTCAATGTGGCGGCCTTCGTTTAAGTCGAATACTTTGACGACGTCGATGAGCTTGTTGACTTGTTTGGTTATCTGCTCGATGACTTCGTCCGAGCCGTTGGTGACGATGGTCATGCGCGACAGCGTAGGGTCTTCGGTCGGCGCGACGGTGAGCGATTCGATGTTATAGCCGCGCGCCGAGAATAGGCCCGCAACACGGGACAGGGCGCCGGCTTCGTTTTCCAGCAGTAAGGACAAAATATGACGCATCGGTTTCGTTTCTAAAGTTTATTTTGTGACGAACTACAAATCTTCGGACGACAGGATCATTTCCGAAAGGCCCTTGCCACCCATGACCATCGGGTAAACGTTCTCCGTTTGATCGGTGATAAAGTCCATGAACACTAAGCGATCCTTGAGCTTGAAGGCTTCGCGCAATGCGCCTTCGACGTCACCCGGCTTATCGATGTACATGCCAACGTGTCCGTAGCTTTCGGCGAGTTTGACGAAATCCGGTAGCGCATCCATGTAGGATTCGGAATGGCGATTGCCGTGCATGAATTCTTGCCATTGGCGCACCATACCCAGGTAGCGATTGTTCAAGTTTACGATCTTGACCGGCAGATGATATTGCTTGCAGGTCGAGAGTTCCTGAATGTTCATCTGGATACTTGCCTCGCCCGTGACGCAAGCAACATCCATATCGGGAAACGCGAACTTGGCGCCCATCGCATACGGCAGGCCGACACCCATAGTGCCCAAGCCGCCGGAATTGAGCCATCGGCGCGGTTTATTGAAGCGATAGAATTGCGCCGCCCACATTTGATGTTGGCCGACATCGGAGGTGACAATGGCATCGCCATGGGTGATTTCATATAACTTATCGACCACCATTTGTGGCTTGATGATCGTCGCCGCGCGGTCGTATTTGAGACAATCACGCGAGCGCCACAACTCGATTTGCGTCCACCAGGCTTTCAGCCCGGCGTTGTCGGGTTTGTCATTGTTCGCATTGAGCTGCTTGATGAGGTCTTCCAGGACGTCCTTGATATTGCCGACGATCGGAACGTCGACCTTAACGCGCTTGGAAATCGACGACGGATCGATATCGATGTGAATGATGCGCCTGCCTTCAACGTGGAAGTGTGCCGGGTTCCCGATAACGCGATCATCGAAACGAGCGCCGATTGCAATCAGCACGTCGGAATGCTGCATCGCCATGTTAGCTTCGTAGGTGCCGTGCATGCCGAGCATGCCGAGGAACTGCGGGTCCGGTGATGGATAACCGCCTAGGCCCATCAGCGTATTGGTGCAGGGATAGCCAAGCATGCGTACCAGTTGGATCAACTGCGCCGACGCATCGCCGAGTACGACACCACCACCGGTGTAGATCATCGGGCGCTGAGCTTCCAGCAGCATCTGCGTGGCCTTCTTAATTTGCCCGCCATGCCCTTTATTGGCGGGCGTATAGGAGCGCAGGCTGACGGTTTTCGGATATTCGTAGTCACACATGTGCATGCTGACATCTTTGGGGATGTCCACCAGCACCGGTCCCGGTCGACCGGTCGCCGCAATGTAAAAGGCCTTTTTCATTGTTACGGCAAGTTGTTTTACATCCTTTACCAGGAAATTGTGCTTCACGCAGGGACGAGTGATGCCAACAGCATCGACTTCTTGAAAAGCGTCCAGGCCAATCGCATGGGTCGGAACCTGGCCGCTAACGATGACCAGCGGAATGGAATCCATGTAGGCCGTGGCAATGCCGGTCACCGCATTCGTGACTCCCGGACCGCTCGTAACCAGCGCGACGCCAACGCGACCGGTTGCGCGCGAGTAGCCATCCGCAGCGTGCACGGCGGCCTGTTCGTGTCGCACAAGAATGTGCTTGACTTTATCTTGCTTGAATAGCTCGTCGTAAATGTATAAGACCGCGCCGCCAGGATAGCCGAAAACGAAGTCAACGCCTTCGTCCTGCAGACAACGGATGGTAATTTCAGCACCGGACAACTGCATTTTGATCGATTTTGTTTTAGCAGAATCGATCACATTAACGTGAAGCGCGTTTTCGGTCAAGAACAACGGTGATAGCGGCCTGCGGCCGGGGCCGCATCAGCCGCGCATTGGCTGGTTTTTAGCTTCGATCGTCGGGCAAATCGTTAGCGGTCGAATCAGGTGTTTCGGCACCCGCCACGCGATAATTTTCGGTGGCCCACGCACCCAAATCGATCATTTTGCAGCGCTCGGAACAAAACGGGCGATAAGGGTTTTTCGCTGAATAAATGGCGCCCTTGCCGCAACGGGGACAGTTAACCTGAGGGGCAGAACTCATGGTCGGCGCGCAGCTATCGCAATTAGAGGTTACAGAAACTGAGCTGAAATTCGACGTCTCTTTCGTACAGATGCGGGCGCGTCGAGGTTCCAATGGAAATAAATCGAATGTTCAGAGCGTACTTATTTGCGCTGATTTCCGGCACGCACTCAAACTCCGGCGCAAGTAAAACGCGGATCATTTGCGCGACTCGTCCCGCCGGAACTTGTTGGTACACGCCTTGACGAGCCATCGCCGTGCTTTTTTGCGCGCTTTCTCGCAACAGCTTCAGGACAATCGTCGCCGCATCGTTGACCGGCAAAATCGGCTGCATCCAGTTCGCGAGATCTTTTCGGCGCGTCTCGGCGGGGCGGCTAAGCCAATAATGATAAGAAGGCAAGTCAAATTCAGAGACGCCGCCGGGAATTGCGCAACGCTGCTTAATTCCCATCAACCATTCGCTTTCGCGCAAATGTTGGCCAAACTTACCGGTACCCGAAAGCAGGTTAGTTGATGTCCGCTCAATTTCGCTTACTACGAGGTTCAGACGAGCAATGTCGACATTCGGATTGTTGCGTAAGATTTCGAGCGTGTGTTTCTGGCGCTCCATTTCCTGAAGTAACTCAGATTTAAGATCGGCACGGGTCGCGACGTCCAGTATTTCGAACATCGTAACCAACGCTGTGTGGTGCTCGCGGCGTTCCAAACTGGCGCTGAAATACTGTACTTTTTCGTACAGATCTTCAAGGCGCAGTAGTGTTCGAACTTTTTCGTTGAGTGGATATTCGTAGGTGATCACAATTAACCTACGTTAAAAATTGAAAGTTTGACGGTTTCGTGTGGGTTTGACAATGCCGTAAGTCGGAACTTAGATAATTTTTAACGGTTAGTCGCGTTTTTCGACGCAGGCCAATTTTGCGAGCGCACGTAGGCGCTGATCGACGACCTCGACCGACGACACAAGCGATTCTATCCCACTTTCGTTTAAGATAATGTCATCGGCATGCTGCAACCGTTCTGCACGCGTTGCCTGTGTTGACATAATTGCTTCGACCTCGGAGCGATTGAGGTTGCTTCGTGCCGCGGTACGATCGATCTGCAGTTGTTCATCGCAGTCAACTACGACAACGCGCTGCACGCGATCTCGATACGCCCCGGTTTCGATCAGTAGCGGAACGTCGACGATGACATAAGCCGCGCGGCTGGCCAATAATCTTGCATCAACATCGCGTCGAATCAGCGGGTGCAGAATTTCTTCAAGTGCACGCTTGGCGTTGGGGTCCGAGAATACCCGCTGACGCGCCGTAGCCCGATCAAGGCCGCCATCGGCGCCGATGAAGTCTGGGCCGAATTTATTCTTGATGGCGGCAATAGCGATGCCGCCGGGCGCGGTGAGCGCGCGGGCGATGGCATCGGTATCGATGCAATTCGCCCCGAGCTTTTCAAAAAGGCCGGCAACGGTACTCTTGCCACTCCCGATTCCCCCCGTCAGTCCTACCGCGTAGGGCACTACTGAAATCCTCTCAAATAGCGATCCATGATCGGCTGTCCCCACATTAAAGCGATAAAGCCGGCCATGGCTAAATACGGGCCGAAGGGAAGGGGAATGTTTCGCCCGAGCCGGGCAAGTAGGATAAGGATAATGCCCACTACAGCGCCCACCACAGAAGAAAGCAAGATGAC
>JANNFT010000402.1:0-2183 GCA_031380185.1 Pseudomonadota bacterium | reverse complement strand
GTTGAGCGCGTTGTTATTGCCTTCGACCGCAAGGCTGTATTCGCCCAGGGGTTTCACCGGACTGAGCGCCAGTGCCGCCTGGCGCCAGGTAATATTTGCCTTGCCGGAACTGTTGGTTCCGTCGTAGGTGAATTTTGCCGCTACAAAATCTAACGTTCCGCCCGGACTCCAGATCGCCAACGCCGGGACCGCCATCGGCAACAGGCTCGCGGGTGCCGAAACGCTCATTTCGCGTAGTTTAATCCCGCCAAAAATGCCTTTGGCGACGATGCCTTTGCCTTGCAATTGCGGGCCGCTAAGATCAACTTGCATCGCTAGTTCAGCGCGCAGCAAATTCCACGGTTGTAATTGCCATTTGATCGTATCAACGCGCAATTGCTGGCCGGTTGGCAGCGCTGCGCTTACGCCTTCGAATGCGCCGCGCCATAAGCTGCCACTGCTTTCTTGAACGGTAATCGGAAACGGTGCAAATTTAGGCAAAGCCCATAGCGCTAGCCACGCCGGCGCCGTTATGATCAGAAACAAAAAATACAGTGCAACGGCGCCAAAGAGATAACGAAACGTCGGGAATCTGACGGCAGGCATGGCGAGCTTCAAGGCTTAGGTCCAACTAGCGTCACGTTTCCTTTTACCCGGCCGGCGTCCGCTGCCTGAATTTGCAGCGCCTCGACACGCAGGCGTTGCTCGCTCTGCATGCTTTCCAGGAAAATCAACAGCGAATCGAATGCTAAGCCGTTTAGCGTCAGGCGGACTCGCTGTGCGTCGAGGCGATCGATCGCGCTCACTTTTTCGCGCAGCTTCGCCGCCTGCAAAGCACTTTCAACCGCCGTGCGAGCATCGCCAGACGCCGCGCCAGTATTGCCTTGCAGCCCGGTAATTGCCTTCGCATCGGCACGCATTTGTGTCGCAGCGACACGCAGTTGCGGCAAATTCACGCTGAGCTTTTTTCGACCTTCGCTGATCGGCAACCAAGCCAGGCCGTACAGCATGGTCAATAACAAAAACACGCCACCATACGTAAGAATCGCGCGCTCGCGCGCATTGCGCGCTTGCCAGAATTCGTTCCACGCTTGTTTCATCGCGTGTCTCCAGAGATGGCGATTCGTACCGCCATGCCGCCCTCTTTCGGGTTGCTCGCTTCCACACTGACGCCCGCGACGGAACTGACTTGATTGCGCAATTCGCTCACGCTGCCTTCATCACGAAACATCGCATCGACCTTGAGCGAGCCGTCGTCGTAGCTCATCGACTCCACGCGGGTGGCCGAATTAATTAGCGGCAATACTTTCGCAAGCAACGGCAGAAAATCATTCGGCTGGGACTGCCCGCTGGCGCGGCGTAACACGGCAAGGTTGCGCTGCATCTGCAGCGGGGCATCGACAACGACCGTCGCATTGGGAAACGCGGACTTAAAAGTCTTATCCATTTCCGCCGTCAGGGTTCTTTTCTCGTAGTTCAAGCGCCACCAGTCGACGCCGGTGGCGAGTACCTGAACACCAATTATCAGTCCCGCGAGCAGCAAAATCGGCCGCAATTGCGGCAGTAATTCGCGTAAGCTGGAGGAGGGCGCATAATCGCCTTGCAGCAAGTTGATCGCGTTTTCGGTATTGAGGAAACGTGGCGCCCAGTGCCAGTCCTGGCCAGGCACGAGCGCTACGCCGAGTTGCGTGCTCCAAAGCTGGAGGTCGGGAACGCTCGCCGCGGCATCGGTCGCGCGCAAAATAATTTTCTCCGGCAAGCGAGCGTTGCTGCGCGCTTCTTCCACTGCGCGGCGCAGCGCGAATGGTGCGCCGTTATCGCCCATGCTGTCTAACGCCAGGCCGGCACCCACGGCGGTGCGCACAAAGCCTTCGTCGCCGTCCCAAACTAGAGTCCAGGAATTCGGTTCTAATTCAGGCAAACAGGTTTCAGCGTAGCCATTTTCCGGCCGTAATCCGACTAGTCGCAGTTGTTCGCATGATGCCTCAAGCCAAGCGCGGTCGACTACCGCGACGCGCGTCACGCCAGCTGCATCGCGACTGCCGGCCGCGACTTGCACTTGAGCTGGATCGGAAAGGATTTTTTCTTCAACGGCGAACGGCAGAAGTTGGCGCAACTTTTGGCCGCGAACGGGCGGTAGCTTGACTTCAGTAAACAACACTAAGCTCGCCGGAACGATAATGTCGACCCTATCGGCGTGTGGC
>JANNFT010000370.1:0-1942 GCA_031380185.1 Pseudomonadota bacterium | reverse complement strand
TGCTCGATCAGTTCGACGCCGAGCGCACGCATCGCGCTGTTTTTCTCGACGCTGTTGCCGTGGGGCACGACGATCGTCGCGGGGATGCCGTATTTGCGCGCCGCGTAACCGACGGACTGGCCGTGATTGCCCCGCGTTGCGCTGATGACGCCTTTGATATTAGGTTCCCGTTCGATCAATTTAGAAAAATAAACCAGGCCGCCGCGTATTTTGAATGCGCCGGTGGGCCGTGTGGTTCTCATGCTTGATCCAAGTTTCGCAGCCCAGCCGGTCGCGCAGCAGTGGCCATGGGTATTGCGGAGTTGGAGCCATGTTCGCATAAACGATTTGCGCCGCCTGCTCGAGTTCTTCGCGGGTCGGTAACAGATGCATAGACGGCCTTTTAGGCGGGATTCTAAAAATTAGAAGTCTATCATTGTGAGCGCGCCTTTAAGCTCCGTACTCGATCCGGGGGAAGAATCTGCTTTTCCGAATGAACTGAAGCAGATTCTTCGGCCTACAGGCCTCGGAATGACAATGATTATTAGAAGTGACGCTGGCTCAAATTATTGAAGAGTTGCCATGATCTCACTTCTCATACGCGCGCGCCTCATTACTTATGGCACTGGCCTGGGAGGGAATGGCCCAAGGTGGCCCGGTGTTGGTGCGGCTGTCCAGGCATCGCGTGCAACGATGAGTATTTCGATAGCAAAAGCGCTGACCGGCAAGCCGTTTAGATTGCTCTTGACCGAGCCACTAACTCAATGATATTCTGGTCAGATTGACTAGATTTCTGGATGACAGTATGCCATCGTCTATTTCACGCTCACAAGATCGGCCGGGCTACTGGCCGTTGCAGGACGCTAAGGCGCGTTTCAGCGAACTCGTCCGCAAAGCCAGGATTGAAGGTCCGCAGCACGTCACCATTCATGGCCGCGACGAAGTCGTGGTCATCGCCGCCGAGGCGTTCCGCCGGCTATGCGGTGGTCTGACCGGCGCGGCGCTGATCGCGGCGGCGCAAGCTTCGCCGCATCGTGATATTGAACTCGAACCCGCGCGCTTTCCATTGCCCGTACGAGATGTCACGCTGTGACTGACTGGCTCCTCGACACCAACATCCTTTCCGAGCTTCGCCGGCCGAAACCAGAACCCAAGGTCCTTGCCTTCGTTGCCAAGCAGGCTCTTGAGCGTCTGTTCGTGAGTACTGTCACGTTCGCCGAGATACGTTTCGGTATCGAGTTGCTGGGCGATCCTCATCGGCGCGCCGAGCTCACGAGTTGGCTGACCCATAAACTGCGACCCATGTTCGAACAAAGAGTGCTCGCGATCAGCGAAGGCGTAATGTTCAAGTGGCGCTTGCTAGTCGAGGAAGGTCGCAAAGCTGGGCATACTTTCTCGCAGCCTGATCTCATCATCGCCGCCACCGCACTCCATCATGGGTTAACCGTCGTATCGAGGGATACAACGCATTACACGCGGGCTGGTGTGCCCGTATTCAATCCCTGGACCGACACCAAGGAAGCTTCGGGATGAGCGCAGAATGCGGGTGGTGACCTGCGCCTATACCCTGACCCAGATCAGATCAAGAGTGAACGTCGGCAACGTCGCCAATCCGCTTGATGCGGATTTCTTTTTCACGCTTGCGCGTTTGTGCGATGTCATAGGCAGATTGCATCCGCATCAGCGTATCCATCTTCACGCCAAACGCTTTTTCGATACGCAGACCAATGTCGCCGGACAGGTCGGCCTAGGCCGTGCCGCCGACGGTTAGGCCATCGATCTTCAACGTCGGCTGGCCGACGCCAACGGGTACGCTCTGACCGTCCTTACCGCAGGTGCCCACACCCGCATCGAGCGCCATATCGTTGCCGATCATCGACACTCGCGTTAATACATCCGGGCCGTTGCCGATCAGCGTCGCGCCCTTTACCGGATAGGCGACTTTGCCGTTTTCGATCATGTA